>CAXRAL010000062.1:0-39150 GCA_964228815.1 Candidatus Poseidoniaceae archaeon | reverse complement strand
CCCTGGTGAGTTTTCCGGCGTTGAATCCAATTAAACCGCACGCTCCTCCCGTTGCAGTGCTCCCCCGCCAATTCCTTTAAGTTTCAGCCTTGCGACCGTACTCCCCAGGCAGTGAACTTAACATCTTCACTCCGGCACCGGGGACCCCTTACGGATCCCCGACACCAAGTTCACAGCGTTTACACCTAGGACTACCCGGGTATCTAATCCGGTTCGTGCCCCTAGGCTTCGTCCCTGACCGTCGGATCCGTTCCAGTGTGGCGCCTTCGCAACTGGTGGTCCTCGAAGGATGACAGGATTTTACCCCTACCCCTCGAGTACCCCACACCTCTCCCGGTCCCTAGTCTGGCAGTCTCTGCAGAATTCAATCCGTTGAGCGGATTGATTTACCCACAGATTTACCAAACAGGCTACGGACGTTTTAGGCCCAATAAAAGCGACGACCACTTGAGCTGCCGGTATTACCGCGGCGGCTGGCACCGGTCTTTCCCAGCCCTTTCCCTCTACTTGTTAAGAGTAGGTTCTACATACACATAGTGCATGCACTAGGAGTTCCCTCATCACAGTTTCCTGCAGTGTGAAGTTTTCGCGCCTGCTGCACCCCGTAGGGTCTGGATTCGTGTCTCAGAATCCATCTCCGGGCTATGTCTCCCAACACCCGTACGCGTCGAAGGCTAGGGGGTCCTTTACACCCCCTACAACCTGATACGCCGCAGACCCATCCTACCTTGATTCACAAACCGTTCCAGGCATTGTGAACTATCCGGCCTTATTCTCAGTTTCCCGAGGTTATTCCAGACGATAGGGCAGGTTATCCACGTGTTACTGAGCAGTATGCCGAGTCCCTAAGACTCACGACTCGCATGGCTTAATCGAACTCCCAAAGCGGTCGCCTCTGGCAGGATCAACCAGATTTCTCTTGTTTCGATCCTTTGGCTACCTGTCGCATTGAATTTGATTTGCTGACCTAAAATTGATTGGCGAGAGAATAATGCACTTGAGCTCTTTGCACAAATACGTCATAATCTCGATCACCTACCTGACCCCAAAGCCCGAGAAGGCCTGTTTGGGATCGCAATCGCTTCGGCTTTGCATCAGGGAGGATGGAGACGGTCATTGTCCGAAGACTCTGCCCCCAACGCCGTTCCCATACGACGCAAGCAACCAAGCCACATACAACCTGTATATGAACATAACCGCCGCGAAAGCGCCCCCAAAATGAGGCACTGCGAGCCAAACCCGAGCACTTCAAGGGTTCTGAGCGTCGTCAAAGGTCCAAAACGAGCCCGTGGCCTTGTCATCCTTGCGTCCGAAATCGACGTCCACGGTTTCATCATCCTTGCCCGACGAAGAGGGTGAAAAGGCGATTGAAGCGTCCACCACGGCCTTCTTTTCAAGGCTCGGTAGCATTTCTTGCTCCGTAGATTCTAGCGGTCCTTTCTCCGTAGATTCAGGGTATCGCAAGGCCAACAAGTGATCCAGCAGACGCTGGGCGTCCTTGGTGGAACGCACGGTGGTCAAGCCAGCCCCTTCGTAGAGCGGACGCCGATACATCTCCTTGAACGGACGGTTTCCGTGTGGCTCCAGCATGAATTCAGGGTCGTGCACGACTTGCGGGTACTTCTTGATGAAATCCGGGTCGGATTCGTAGTACCACCCGATGATGAAATTCGCCGATTGGTCGTCCCACAGCGTGACACCACCGTGGTATTCAGCGAGGTATTCCAACGTGGGCCGCGCATACATTTCCGCCTGCGGGTTGGCGACGCCATGTAGGTTGATCTCGACCCCCATGGCAGACATGAAATCACTGATGACCGGGCCGTGAACATTGACGTCGCCCCCGTCTTCAAAGAACAGGAGCACCTGTTGGTACTGTCCGTACCTGATGACGATGTTCAGTCCTGGATGATTGGTCGTCCAATGTTCGGCGGGCGAATCTTCCGTTGCCGCAGTGCTGTGATGCTGCTGCCGCACGCTTCGAACCACGGTCGTTGCCGAGAAATTGACGTCTCTCCATGTTCGTGAGAACGAAGGGTATCGACCGCTGCGCCGCCTGGTGATGGTCTTGGCTTGCTGGTTGATGACGAACACTCGAGGGCGCTGGTCTGCCGCAAAGAGAAACAGGAGCGTGATGGGAACCGTGCAAAACAGCGTTCCTAAGCCGAATTCACCCTCGGCCTCCCATTCGGCTCGGTCCTGCTCGACAATGCTCCTGCTGAGGTATTGGCGCTCCATGTTTCCGCTTTCAGAGGTCTTGTGCGTGTACAGGAAGAATGACATCGCTCCTACATCGGTAGCCTCGTACATCCACACATCGTCGTACGGGTGGGCCCCCTCTTCGTACACCCGGTCCTCTTGACCTTCCACCGAAGACCCGCACCAATCAGGGTACTCGAACGCGTCGTCTATGTCTGCCGGCACCCAATCTTCGGGGAGGGCAAATTCTGGGACATAGCGAACACAATAGTACCGTCCATTCTCGATGTAACCGTACACAACGGAGTCGTCGACGTCTTCCCAGTGGTATTCTGTGGTGTAGGTGAAGCCGGTCTCCCAATCTTCGCCGCGTTCTCGGATGTGCTGGTCCTCACTGACTTCAATCGATTCAATCACACCTCTGATTGTTCTGTCAAAACAATACGGGGGATTGCCGCCAATGATGACTTCTGTTTGCCAATTCCAGCATCCCGATGCACTGGGCTCATCAACGGATTGAGCCTCGTTGTAGATACCATGGCTGAACAGCGTGGTGATGGACGCCATCACGAGGAAAAAAACGGTTCCAGCGACACGAAGTGCCATGCTCTTGGAGGGCTCCAGACGGGTGCCGTCCTGGTCCGAAATCATCCTGTAAGCGCCTGGTCGCTTCTTGACCCAGACAACTGGCTTGCCTTCCACCATGAAGAAACCTCATTCTCCTCCTAAATGAAGGATTACTCGGCACCATCAAAGGACCAAAACGAATGTGTGGTATCATCGCCCTTGCTCTTTTCGTCCTCTGAAACGACGGGCGGCTTATGCTCTCCTTCACTCTCAATCCTGACAACCGCATCGATACCGAGGGCTTGAGCAAGGTCCACGAGGAACGGGTCTTGATGAACATTCAATGATGGACCAATGAAAAACACAAGCGCCTGTTCCGCACCACCTACATCAACACTCAGACGGTCGCCCCACTTCGTTTCATGATACCCACTATCATTGTCATGATGTCCTGAGTACCAAACCTCCTCGCTTGTTCGTTTGACTTTGAACGTGCTAAGGTCGGCATCCTCCCAGTTCCATCCCGAGAACCTTGTTCCAGCGAAGGCTTTGTGCCATTGGATGGAGTTTGACGGTCGGTTGAGGGTCAGTTGAAAATTACGGAAATCGTCAACTGCCCGAAGCAGGAATACGCCAGCACCGCTGAAAATCAAGGGAAACAACACACCCATCAGTCCATCGTTTGCATCGAAAAGATAACTCCGATCGGTGACGGTGTTGTTGGTAAATTCAAGATAATACACATCGCCGTAGTTTGAATCAAACACCCGGTAGAGCCGTTCCCCGTCAAACGGAGCGGATTCCGTGGACGTGAACTCCTCATCGTCCCCCAGACCAGCATCGTTGCACCACGAGGGGCTTGCACTCCATATATACGGGTAGGTCAAGTCTTCAGTGGACCACGCTGCTGGTAGCGTAGAAGCGAGGCGATAAAACTCACAATTGACATAACCGTCTTGTTGGATTTCAGCAACGACAATGTATTCTCCTTCAGCTGACCAACGGAAGTGGCTGATGGAGTCTCCGTTCGAATAACGGAATCGATCTTCGGACGCTTCCAAGCGTTCAAACATCCGCTCTGAGTTGTAGTCGAGACAATGGGCTGTTCCATCCCCGGTGAACAACGGTTCGTCATCTGAAAAAACGCAGTGTTCTTGCCCTGCCATCCACCATTCGTAAGCGCCGACGGCCGCACCGCCGAGTCCCACACCGATGAACAACAGGCCGAAGGCAACGAATGGCAGGGAAAAAAGGAGATCGCCCCAAGCAAAGGAGGACCCTTTTATCACAACCCGGTCGGGGCTTGAAACCACTTGGAGTTCATCAGAACCGTGGACTTGAAACAGAGTCCCTTGCGGCTTGGTTGGCCTCAACATGAACGATAGCCAATTCTCCTCCTAAATGAAGGATTACTCGGCACCGAAGAACTGGCGGATCATTGGATGCATTTCCATGGCCTGTTCTTTCTGGATTTGCTCGTAGGTACGCAGGATGATACCTACCGCCAGAAGCAGACCCGTACCCGTTGCGTTTCCGACGGTACCCAGCAGGTCAGCACCTGCGGCGAGCAGACCGACAAACGCACCTGAGAAGTAGGTGACCGGTGGGATGTAGTTCTCGAGGATCTTTTCCAAGACCTTGGGGTTCTTTCGGAACCCGGGAATCTGCATGCCCGTGCGCTCGATTTGCTTGGCAACGTCCTTCGTACCCATGTTGGTGGTGTCAATCCAGAACTTTGCGAAGACCATCGAACCGACCGTCATCAAAGCCACGTAGAAGACCACGTGGACCATGATTTGCGTCAGTGAGTGCCCGAAGACGTCACCCTGCTGATTGAGCAGTGGAATGAGCCAGTCGTTCACACCGTTCACCATGCTGGCGTACCAGGCAAACCCGCCCGAAGCCGTGGTCTGGCCCGGTTCATACGTTCCGATGAATGCTGACGCCGACATCCAACCGTTTTGGCCGAGAATCGGCGTTTGACTCAGCGTTGGATGGCTCCAGAACAGGAGCGTGAACATGTTGATGTTTGCCAAAAGGGCTGCCATCAAAATCACAGGAATGTTCGAGGCGTAGACCAGACGAATCGGGTACTTTCCACGGTGGCCACGTACCTTGCCGTGGGTGAGCGGCAGTTCCAACTTGCTGGATTCTGCATAGGCGACGACGAGGAACACGATGATCGACGACACCAGCGCCGCCACGGGGTTGACGTGCGTAAGGAGCATGATTTCGAACCCGTTCGCCTGAATCATTTCGTAATTCGTTGATTCACGGAACATGTAGAAAATCATCGGTAGGGTCCCGGACGGTGGGTTCTGGATGGAGTACGGTGCACCGGTGGTGGTGGCCAGCGGCGAGAGCGTACCCACGAAGGTGGACTGAGCTACACCGGCGGCGATGAACAGCGAAATACCGGAGCCAATGCCCCACTTGCTGACCAGTTCGTCGAGCAAGAACACGAGGTAGGAACCGGCGAAGAGTTGCGCCACGATCACGAAGTTGGCCCAACCGAGGCCGTACGCATCGATGAGCCACTCGCTGGGGTCAAGGAACCCGTAGGTTTGGGGAATGGACTCAATGGGAATCATGATGAGAACGAGGAGCTTCTGCACACCTTGGTACATGGCCTTGTCTTCGGAGTTGCTGAGGTCAAGACGGATGATCTTGGCACCGGCGAACAACTGCATGATAATGGAACCCGTAACGATGGGACCGATACCCAAGTGCATGATGGTACCCGAGGCACCGGCCATGATGGAACGGAATCCAGAGAACAAGTCGAGGGCTTGACCGGACAGGCCGAACAGCATGACGTTGGTCATGGCGAAGTAGATGATCAGCACAAAGGTGGTGGTCCACATCTTCTCGTTGAAGCGAACGTGGCGTTCTGGCTTCGTGATGGTGGGGTAGACGTCCACGAAACGGCTCAGGGCGTACAAGCGGCTGCTCTGGTCGCCGCTCCACATGAAACACGTCAGGATGGCTGCAGCAGCGAATCCGAGCAGGAGAATGCCCACGAGGAAGAAGCCAACGCCTTCATCGTAGCCACCCCAAGCATCAGGACGGACATACCAAACGGCAATGGAGCCAAACACCAACCAACCGCTCAACTTTCCGTAGCGGCCAACGAACGGCATGTCCTTGAGACCAGGAGGGAGGTCCTTCTGGAAACACAGCATGCAGTAGGCAACGTAGGCCACCGAAAACACCAGACCGAACACGGCGGCGTCTCGGGCCTGCCCGCTACCGGACAATTCGTCGGACTGCCAGTAGATCAGAAGGGCGTAGTACAGGACACCGGTCAGTGCGATGGCCCATGGAATTGGCTTGTGCTTCATTGTGAATCACCTGTTGAGGTTCACTCTTCTTCCCATTCGTCGTCCCAGTCGTCGTCATCACCGGCTTCGACGGAACCACCAGCGGCGGAGACCTTCTCAGCGGCACGGGCGCTGACTTCGTCAACGATGACGGTCAAGGCGGTGCGGATTTGACCGCTGCCCAGCAACTTGTCGATGCCCATCTCGGTGAGGTTCACGGTGTCAGCACCAGCAGCCATCTCTTCGAGTTGGCCGACGTTGGCGGTGACGTAGACGGTGCGCAGCGAGGGATGGCGGTTGAAACCGTGCATGCCCCAGTGCTTTGGCATGTACTTGATGCGCGTCATGACGCGGTGCTTGTTCATACCAGCGTTACCACGGCCACCGCGCTTTCCTGCGCCACGGCCGGCTTTCTTTCCACGACCGTGGTAGCGGTTGCGTCCACGGTGCTTGTTTGCTTTCGTACCCATCTTGTTCACCTCAGATCATTCGGTCGACTAGGTCGCCGATGGCGTCGCCACGGGAGCCGAGTGCTCCACCGACGACGTAGCTGCGCTTGATACCGCCCCAGCCCTTCGTACCACGAGGGGGGTGGAGACGGAAGACACGCTTCAATCCTGGAATGTCTTTCACCTGAGCCTCACCGGCGGTGATGGCTTTGGCAAATTCGCTGATGTTCTTGTAATCACTGTGCTCAGCGACGATGGCGTCGGTCAACGGAGCGTCGCCGACCATGCGGCCACGCTCAGCGAGCATGCGCTCGACCATACCGACGTCAGCCTCGCCCCACGTGATGTAGTCCTTGGCCTTCTGAAGCATGCCACGGTACTGTGGGTTGTCAGGGATGATGACAGCGTGGTTTACACGTGTCAGGTTCATGTAGCCCATGGTTTCGCGAATGGATCGCTCCACCTTAACATCGCTTCGTGCTCGTACAACAATGAACGTCATGCATTCTTCCTCCCGGTGTGGATGTAGAGATTCTCACGCTGTGCGTTGGTGACGCGGGTCGTGTTAATGTTCTTCAACGCATTGAAGGTTGCAGCGGCGTAGTTGATGGTTGTACGGGTCTGACCCTTGGTGCGGGACAGCACGTCCTCGATACCAGCAAGTTGCAGAACGCTCTTGCCGGTCTGACCGATGACGAGCCCCTTCCCCTTGGCAGCGGGCATGAGGGTCACACGGGTGGATGCGGCACGACCGTTGACCTTGAACGGGACGGTGTTTCCGGGTCCAGGGGAGGACTCCCACGAACCGTTTCCTCGCTGGACGGCGATGAGGTTCAGCTTGGCTGCGGTGATGGCCTTGCGGATGGCGGTGGCGACTTCCTTGGCCTTGGCCATGCCGAGGCCGACGTAGCCGTCTCGGTTGCCGACGCACGCCATGACGTTGAATCGAACGCGGCGACCGCTGTCGGTCATGCGCTGAACCATGTTGACGTCGATGACTTCGTCTTCGAGGTCAGGGATGAGAGCGTCCACGATTTCCACCTCACGGATGGGCAGACCGGAAGCCAGTGCTGCTTCGTAGGTGATGATCTTCCCGGCCATCACGGCAGCGCCGAGACGGGTGCGTGGTTCCCACTTGCGCAGGTTGGCGATCGGGTCGTCCTGATTGCGTCGTCGGCGACGTGGGTCAGGCATCTCATCGACTTCTTCTGGAGCGTAGGCTTGGAGCAAACCTGGCGCCATGGTTGGCGTGTGTTCTTCGGTCATCAGTAGGCCCCCTCAATGGTGTTCTTGGTGGTTTCAATTTCGCCAGCGAGGCTGTCGTCGATGTGAGCACCGTTGAGGCGGTCTTCATCGGGATAGACGTCTTCGCTGTGTGGAATGTCGAGGCCGGCGTCGCTCATGCCCTTGAGAGCGGCGTAAACACGTCCGCCACGGGTGCTGGCAGCCAGTCCAATATCGAGCACGGCTTCATCGGTGCCGGAAGCGACCGCTGCCTTGCCCATAGCGTAGCCGACAAGGTAGGAAGCTGGCACGGACTTGAGCGAGCGGTTGCTAGGCCAGCCGAACTTCTTGACGAGGTCCGAACCGGTCATGGACACCGAGACGAGGTCGCCGTCAGCGGCCCAGGACACGAGCTGGCAGGTGGTGCGGGTGTTGGACACACGCACGACGGCGCGGGCCTTTTCACCACGGAGCAACTTCAGACGGCGGCGGTAGTCGGTCAGGCCGGCCTTGCGTCGTCGGAAAATGGAACGTCGGTTGTTGCCTGCCATCACTCATCGCCTCCCTTGAATTCAACGCCTTCAAGCGCCATTTGCGAGCGCATGTGTGCGATGGAACGGTAGGAACCACCCTTGGCCTTGAGGTAGTACCGACGGTACTGGGAAGGCTCGATGGTTTGGTCCTCACGAAGATCCTTCAGCACACGGCGTTGGCTGCGAATGGTTCGCATCCATCGGTTCTTGCGAGGGTTACGAGCGTTGGCCGTACCGGCACGGGTACCCTGTCCCTTGCGTCGACCCTTTCGCTTTTGTGCGAGACGGGCACGGGCACGGACACGGGAGGTTCCCTTGACGGGCTTGGCACGGATCCAGCCTTCGTCGATGAACTCTCGAATGTCATCGGTTTGGACGGCCGAAGCGACCTGGTCCACGTACAATGGGTTGATCCACACTCGGTTTTCGCCGCACTTCAGCAGACGAGCTGCGAGTCGCTTCTGATTGGTGATCTGCATCAAACATCCCTCCGTCGGTTCAAGACACGAACACCGAGTTCGTCGGCTCGTGCGTAAATGTGCTCTCGCTTTCGGCCGCCGACACTGGCGCCCACACGGGCAGCCTCGGTCTCGGGGTCGATGGCTTCGAGGTCGGCCGTGTTGTGAACCATCACTTCACGGAAGCCGGACGGGTGAAGGAAACGTGCAGCGGCGACCTTGCCGTGGCCGATTCGCACCAGCGAACCTCGGTACTTGTAGTTGCGACGTTGCTTGTTGTCCATACCGTGAGGGGCTCGCCAGCCGGAGCGGGAGAGGCGCTTGTAGCGGAACCATTCGGTTCGGCGGAACGAGGGTGTCTTCTTCTTTTGAGCGGCTCGGAGGGCCAGAGCGGCCTTCATCTCGTCGTTCAACACGGGCTTTTGCTTCACCATGTAGACGTCGTCGTCCTCGTCGTCCCAGTCCTCGTCGTCCCAGTTGTCGTCCTCAGCAGCCTCAACGGGCGCCTCGTCTTCGACAACATCGTCGTGGCCAGCTGCTTCTTGCAGACGGGCAACGAGATCGGATTTCTTGCCGGACACGGGAAGGTCCTGCTCTTTCAGCAACTCCTTGAGTTGCGCAACGGTCATTGATTCGTAATCTTCTGCCATGTCAATCACTCCTTGTTCAACAGGTAGATACCATCCTGGAAGACACGTCGGTCTCGATTCTTCACGGTCGTGCAGCGCTCAATGTTAGCAGCGGTCTGACCCACGGCCTCTTTGTCGATGCCGGAAACGGTGACTTCGACCTTGTTGGAGACCTTCACGTCCACGTTCTCAAGAATCTGAGCGGTACGGGGCACACGCTCGCCGAAGTAGTTGTTCACTTGGAAGGTGTTGCCGTTCACGGCCAAGGTCATGGGGAAGTGAGAGTAGAACGCCTTCAGGTTGTAGGTGAAGCCGTCGGTCACGCCCTTGACCATGTTGTTGAGATGAGCGTTCCAGGTGCCTGCGAGGGCTCGCTGCTTGCGTCGAGGGAGGTCAACACGCACAATGAGGCCGGCGCCGTCTTGGAACAGTTGGACCACGTCGCTTTCGAAGGTGCGGGTGAGCGTGCCTTTCGGCCCGGCAATGGTCACGACGCCATCTTCGCTGATGTTGGCGGTGACGCCTTCAGGGATGGTTACGGTGTGTTCGATTCTGTCGAGTTTTACCATGTTTGTTCACCTCAGTACACATAGGCCAGCAGTTTGCCGCCAATTCGAGCGTCCTTAGCATCGTTGTGATGCATCACGCCGGAGTTGGTCGTCAAGATGAGAAGGCCGAAGTCTCGGGCAGGGAGGTATCGGGTCTCCCACTTCTCGTATTCTTGGCGACGAACGCTGTGGCGGGGCTTGACCGTACCACAGCGGTTGATCGTTCCACGCAGTTCCACCACATAGGCATCGCCACGGCCGTTTTCGACACGTTCGATGTTGCCCACATAGCCAGAGGTCTGCATGATGTTCAGCACGTTGCCGAGGAGCTTGGATGCGGGCGCCAACTCAACGTTGAATTTCCCGGCTTGCTCGGCATTGTAGATTTTGACAAGAGCGTCGTTCAATGGATCTAGTTGCATCTTTTTTCCCTCCTCAATTCATTTTCTTGAACCCAATTTTGGGAGCGACGTCGCGGAAGCACTGTCGGCACAGGCGGAGCCCGTGGCGGCGAATCATGCCTCGCTTGCGGCCGCATCGGCGGCATCCAATGGTTCGTCCAATTCTTTCTCCGTGATCTCGTGCCATCTTTACTCCTCCAGGATTGTGATGTTGAAGTTTTCAACAAACCAAGCTCGGGACTCATCGGCCGAGACTCGGTGCTTGGTACCGACCTTGCTCTTGGCACGTCGGCGGCGACTGACACGGTGGCCGGGTCGTTCAACGACGGCCGTGATGTCCATACCGAAGATGCCGATGTCGGGGTCGTACTTTTGACCGGGGAAATCCGTGTAATCACGGACACCGAAGGAGAGGTTGCCCTCTCGATCGAAGTTCCAAGCAGGAATGGTGTTTTCTCGGCAGTCAAAGGCGCTGGTGAGGAAGGCCTTGATGTCGTCTTGCTTGCGCATGGTGGCTTTGCAGCCGATGGGCGCGCCAACACGGACCTTGAGGTCGCGGTTCTGGATGCGACCGAGGGTGCGCTGTGGCTTCACGCCGGTGACCAATTCAAGGACGTTCTCAGCGTTGACCAGGCGTTCGCCGCCTTCACCGACACCAATGTTGACGCACACCTTGGTGATACGGAGTTGGTTCATGGGGTTCATGGCAGCGCTCATTCAGCCACCTCCTTCAGAGGCATGCTGGCGTCGCCAATGGCGAACACGTTACGAGCAACCGTGCCGAAGCCATCAAACTGGACTTCATTGGGCATGCTCGACCGCTTGACGATGTACTCCTTGACGTCGGCGGTGGAGCCAACGTGAGCACCACCGATGAGGTAGGCACGGGTGCCTTCACCGAAGCGGATGTGCTCGAGGATCTTCTGGTCGGGGAGGTTCAACTTGAGCGAGTCGCCCGTGTTGTAGGCCGTCGGGTCGTCCACGATGATGTTGCGTCCGTCGTGGAGGTTCAGTTGAGTGCGACCGCCCTTGATGGTGGTCTTGCCTTCGATGCGGCAGACCTTCCAAGAGGCTTCATCAGCGCTGATGGGGCGGTACTGGAGGCGACCGTTGTGGTCGAGCACGCAGCGGTAGTTGTCCTCACCGAGGGTGAGAACATCCATCAGACCGACGCCACGGCGGGTGTCCTTGACGATACGCCCGTCGATCTTGGCGAGTTCGTTGTGAAGAATGAATCGAACTTCACGAGCCGTCTTGGCCAGACCGAGAACGTCTCGGATGACAAGGGTGACCGGCATGCAGAGTTCGAGGGCGTGGGCACCGGGCGTTGGGCGAGTGACCCACACCGTGGTCTTTCGTGGCAAGGGCCAGCTACGGGGCATGGCCAAGCGCTTCAAGTGGTTGCTGCTCATCTCATTCAACTCCTGTTACCAGTCAATTTTGCGATACGAAGGCGGTCCGACTCATCGAGTTGGGTGACCACCACGTTCGAGACGTGCACTGGGACCGCCTCTTCCTTGTTGTCGGCCTTGCTGGCCTTGACACCTTCAATGTACAACCGACCCTTTTCTGCGTCGATGCGGAGCACCGCACCGGTCAGGGGTTCGTTGTTGCGCTTACCACCGTGGCGCTTGCCACCGTGGGCTTGGTCGCCACGGGTGACCTGAACCACATCGCCCACACGGACGGTGACGGTTCGCACACCGGCGAATCGAGCATCGGGCTTAGCGAGTTGCAGACGAGCTGCGACGCGCTTTCGCTTCTGGTGAATGGGCGCATTGTAGTGCGCCTTGCGCTGCTTTCCTGGTTTCATACTCTTGACCATGCTACTCCCTCACACAATTTGCTTTGCATTGGCTGCGATACGAGGCCAGCGTTCAGCAGCCTCACGAGCGACGGGTCCCTTGATGTCGGAACCGGTGACGTCGCCCTTTTCGTTGACGATCACGCAGGCGTTGTCTTCGAATTGAACCCAGGTGCCGTCGACACGACGGAACGGTCGGCGCTGTCGAATGATGATGGCGTTGTACATTTGTCGGCGAGTGTCAGGCGTACCCTTCTTCACCGAAACCTTGGCCATGTCGCCCACGCCTGCGGCGGGGTATCGGCGCATGGTACCACCGAGCTTCAGAACGTTCAGAATTTGAACGACCTTGGCGCCGGTGTTGTCGGCGACGTGGAGACGGGCTGCGGTTGGCAGGCCACGGGTTTGCTTACCGGCGATGCCCTTCATTAAGCAACACCTCCAGAGTTTTCGATGACACAGAACGAAACGGTCTTGGAGAGCGGTCGGCATTCCATGACCTTGACGTTGTCGCCGATGTTGACTTCACCAATGCACGAGGGCAGGTGAGCGGAAACGACGCTGGTGCGCTTCTCGAATCGCTCATACTTCTTCATGTAGCGAACATTGTGTCGCTCGATGGTGATGGTTTTCTGCATACCGACACTGGAGACGGTCCCTTCGAGGACTTGCCCTCGCAGTCGCAAACTGCCGTAAAACGGGCAGTTCACATCACCGTCCCACTCGCCGGTGGGGCTCTTCACGTCAACGCCAATGTCTCGCATCGTATCATGCCTTCCTGTATGTTCGGTGGATCCTGTCTTCGGGGCGCTGACCCACCATGGCCCCTTGGATGACGGCATCGCTGCCGTCAACGGTGAATGTGATGCTGGCCTTGTTGAGGACCAGGTGCTGCTCGCCTTCGAGAAGGGAGAGCGTGTTTCGGGTCTCGTCCACGACGATGCCCTGTCGACCGGTCAAGGTCGGGTCGGTGGAGGCGGTGACCGTCATGGTGCGACCGATCCAAGATTGATTGACCATTTCCATCTCATCGCACCTCCACATTGAATCCGTTGTTTCTGAGCACTTGTGCAGCTTTCTTCTTGTGATCTCCTTGAAGTTCAATCAATCGTCCCTTTACCGTTCCACCTGCTGCACACTTGTTCTTCAGGAGTTTTGCGAGTTGATTGATGTAAATTGCTGCGTCGTCAATGCCCTCCACTTTTGTCACGATTTTTCCATAGCGTCGTCGGTCGGTTGAGAGAATGGCTTTCTGTTGCTCCTTTGCAATTTCTTGGCAGATGCACAGTTCATCGGGTAGCCCGCAAACGTTGCAAATAGCCGCCATTGTTCTCCATCACCTCGCTTTGTTTCACTGACCGTTGTTCATGTGCGTCTTCAAACGCGCAATGCTTCGTCGAGTTGCCTTGTAGGCACCCATGTTGGATGGGGTACCGCCCAGCGCCTTCTCGGCACGTAGTTGGAGCAACTCTTCCTGAAGTTCGAGAAGACGTGCTTCGCGAGCCTCGGTGCTCATGGACGCGATCTCTCGGTTGGAGACGTAGCTCACTCAGAACCCTCCTCTGCTGCTTCTTGTGCGGCTTGAATCTTCAACTCCTCTTCCGAGAAGATGCTGATTTCGTGAGGCAATCGGGTACCAGGTCGCATGATTTCGACGGTGACACCGATCGTACCGAGCTTCTTCACGGCAACGGAGTATCCCTTGTCCATGTGCTGGAGCGCCGTTTCACCGCAGTACTTGACGTGGCCTCGAATGTACTTCTCAGTACGGTTTCGGGAACCGGTCAACTTTCCTGCGACCGTGACGATCACGCCACGTGCGCCGGCATCCATGATGTTCTGGGCAGCGCTGTGGCAGGAACGGCGGTGGTACCAACCTCGCTCGAGGGAAGAAGCGATCTTCTCGGCCATGACCTGGGCGTTCAAGGTCGGGTTCTTGACTTCCTCAACCTTGAGTTTGGGGTTGGTAAGGGTGAACTCTTGGTTCAAGCGGGTTTGAAGGTCGTTGATGATCTTCCCCTTTCGGCCGATGACCATACCGGGGCGCTCAGCGTGGACGGTGACTTCCGTACCACCGGGCGTGCGGCGAATGTCGAGGCCGCCAAAGCCGGATTTGGAGGTGTTCTTCATCAGGAACTCGCGGACGAGCAGGCGCTCGACGTTGCGGTCAACGATGGTTCGTAGAATGCTTTGCTTGCTCATGATGTACACCTCAGAAGTCGTCCTCCAGTTCGTCGCCAATGGCGTTCATGTCTTCCAAGAAGACTTCCAAGTTCACGCGGTAGTGGTTGCTTGGGGTTGCACGGCCGCGGGCACGTGGAATCCATCCTCGACGGATGGGGCCACGGTGAGCGGCGATGTGCGTGATGACCATGTCGTCAGCGTCGATGTCTTCGTACTGGAAGCGGGCGTTTTCCATGGCGCTCTCGATGAGCTTGATGATGGCACGGGCGGCCTTCACGGGGAAGCGGCCGGGACCGATACCGCCCTTGCGGTGGCCAACCATCGATGGGCCGGACCGTCGCTTGCGCTTGTTGCCGCTTCCAAGACGGAAGGGGACAGCAGCGGCCTTGCGGCGGACGTCGGCTCGGTCGGAGTCAATGCGGAGCACCTCGTTGAGGTAAGCAACGGCCTCGCCTGCGGTCTTGTTCTTGACCGCACGGCAGACTTCGAAACAGTGCTTGACGTGCATGTCCACGTTGGTGGCACGGGCTGTGGCCAGGCGGTTACCCTGCAAGAGCTGGGTGTAGCCGCGCTGTGGGAGTTGTCGACGACGACTTCGTCGATCCATTTGGTTTCGCTTTGCCATCCTTTTCACCTCACTTCAATGGAACGTGCTTCGACGAACGGGTAGCACCAACACCCGGACCGCTGTGGGTCACGCCTCGTCGGGTCACGGCAAACTCACCAAGGTAGTGGCCGATCATCTCGGGCTTGATCTCAACTTCAACGAAGTGTTGACCGTTGTGAATGGCGATGCGGCGTCCGACGAACTGTGGAAGAATGGGCATGTCTCGGCGGTGCGTGCGAACGGTCTTGGAACTGGAGCGTTGCACACGGGCGAGGAAGTGCTCGTTCTCGGTGGACATGCCACGGCCGAGGCTGCGGCGAACACGGGAAGGAAGGAGACCAACGATGTAGTCCTGGTCTTCGTCTTCAGGCCACATGGGCATCTGGTTGAGTTCTTCCATCGTGAAACCACGGTAAGTGAACTCTTTCTTGACACGTGCCGAGGTCGTCGAAAGGCGCTTACGTGCCTTACGTCGGCTGGCCTTAGGGGTCATAAAGGACTTCTTTTTCTTAGCCATGCATCATCACCTCAAATTTTCTTACCTCGTCCACGGCCGGTTCGGCGTGGTGCAATCAGACCAACCTTCGCACCCGGTGGCGTACCACGAGCGACGGAGTTGGGGCCGTGAACAGCCTGGTGGTTTCCACCACCGTGTGGGTGGTCAACAGGGTTCATGGCAACACCAGAAACATGCGGGTAGAGCTTACCACGGGCCTTGGCCTTGTAGTAAGCAGCACCGGCCGTTCGCATGGGCATCTCGTCTCGGCCGTGGCCGGCAAGCACACCGATGGTTGCTCGGCAGTTGGCTGGAAGTTCCTTCAGAGCGCCGGATGGCATGCGAACACGAACCATATCGCCAATGCGGGATTCGACCATGCAGGAGTTGCCAGCGGAGCGGGCAACCTTGCCACCGTCGCCGGGGCGAAGCTCGAGGTTGTTGATCGCCGTACCTTCCGGGATGTTGCCCAGTTCGGTGATGTTGCCGGGGCGGAGGGCCACGTTGTCGCCGATGGCGACCTTGCTGCCGATGGAGATGCCTTCGGTGGCAGCGACCAAGGTGGTGTCACCGTCAGGCGTCTTGATGCGAGCGAGCGGAGCGCTGTGAACGGGGCTGTGAACCAGTTCGGTGACCTCACACACCACGTCCTTATCGCGTGGCATGCGGTTCTTTCCTGGGAACCGGTGGCTGGCCACGCGATAGCGTGGCGAGGAACCTTTGCGTTGTGCACGAATTCTCTTACCCATGGTAAATCACCTCAGAATGCTCCCAGACGCATAGCAGCGTCTTCTGCGTCATAGCCTTCAGCAAGCTTCACCGAAGCGTGCTTGCCGTGCTTGGAATTGCGAACGTTGACCTTGGCCACTTCGACGTCGAAGATGGTTTCAACGGCACGAGCGATTTGAGCCTTCGTGGCACCTCGGCGAACGAGGAACTCGAGGCGCTGCTCGGTGGTACGAGCCTCCATCGATTTCTCGGTCAGCCAGGGTTGAATGATGATGTCGTATGCGTTCATGATCTCACCTCAGTTCATGGCCTCCAATGCCGCTTTCGTAAAGACCGTCAATCGACCGATGTCGCCACCGGGAGCGAGGTCTTCAGCACACAAGTCCTTGGCAGCGACAACGTCGACGCCGGGGAGGTTGCGTGCGGCCTGTGCGAGGCCTGCCTTTTCTTTGACCACGAGCAAAATGGACTTGGGCGTCTTGTGGACGCGTCCACGCATGGTGGCCTTACCGGCTCGGATCTTTCGACCGTTGCGGGCTCGGTCCATGTCAGGGCCGAGGCCGAGGCCAGCGAAGATGGCGGCAGCCTTGCGGGTTGCAGAGCCGTGGTTGAAGGTCTCAATGTCGTACTCGGTGGACTTACCATCAACGACTTCGGTGTAGGAGCCCAAGACGATGGGCAGGTGCTCGACCGTGTCATCAAAGCGGTGGCCACGAGCGGCGACGGTCTCCATGGAGACGGTGGCAGCAAGTGCAGCGTTGCGGGCAGCGTGGCGCTGCTTGGCGTTGAGTTTGCGGGACCAGTCCTTCTCGACCTTGGGGCCGTGAGCACGGCGACCGCCGAGCGTGTGAGGGTTCTGGGCACCTCGTCGGGAACCGGTTCGGCGCATGATACGAGAGACACCTCGACCCTTGCCCCACCATTCGACGGAGTGCTTCATACCGGCCATGGGTCGGCGCTTTCCGATGTGAGCGCGGGAACCGTAGGCTTGGCGGCGGTTGGCTCGGCTGGAAGCGACGGCCAACTTGACGAGGTCCTCACGGACCTCGGATTCAAAGGCAGCGGGAAGGTTCACCTTGGAACCGTCCGAAACCTCGACCTCAAAGCGGGCGGAGAGTTTGCCTGCGTCCATCTCGGTTTGGGTGACCGTGTTGACAATGTCCTTGGTTGCGACCTTCATCTTCAGGCCCCCTGCTTGGATGCGGTACTCACGTACGTGATTTCATAGTCGTGGAGCGTCTTGTCCTATGCACGGGTGGCATCACGGAAGCGAATCAATCGCTTGGCGGGGCCGGGAACGCTTCCCTTGACCAAGATGTAATCGGACTTGATCTCGCCGTAGTGGAGGAAACCACCGGCCGGCGTGATGGAGTGATCTTCGGGGTTGGCCACACGAAGGATACGCTTGTTGTACTCCGTGCGCTGGTGGTAACCGGTTTGACCGCCTTGACGAATGGTCTTCCGGACGTAGCCATCACCGAACGCACCCATGTTTCCGTGCTGTCGGCGCTTCTTGGAGTTCTTGTGGGATTGCAGCTTACCGCCGAATCGCTTGATGACACCTTGCCAACCATAGCCCTTGGTGATGGCGACGATGTCGGTCATGTTGCCTTCTTCGAAGGCGTCGGTGAACGAGTATTCCTCGCCAAGGTGCTCCTTGGCCCAGTTGAGTTGGTCGTCCATCGAGCCACCGGTGAGGCCCATTTCCATCACGTCAGGCACCTTGGTAGGAACGCTGGAGAGGGTGTGGGGCTGGGTAGCGACGATGAGGCGAACCTCGCAGAGGTCGGCCTGCTGGAGGTTAGTCATGTGCTTGTCAGCATCGTGCTCCTTTCGCTTGGGAACACGCTTGAAGAGTTCTGGGAAGGCGTCGGCGATCTGATCGGCCTCGGCCCAAACTTCGCCACGGGCTTGCATGCCGTAGGGCGTCATTTCGTAGCCGCGCACGCCAAGAATTCGCATCTTGGGGCATTCAACGACGGTCACAGGAACTCGAATTTCCTGACCGGCGGAAGTGCTACGGGGGTTCAAATCACGAGCCAGAATGTGGGTCATGCCGGCTTTCCAGCCTGCAAATCCTTGCACTCGGACTTCGCTCGCATCGGTGGTGGGCCACGACTTGACGTGACCAAACGGGCGGTTCGCTCGCTTGCGCGGGCTGAACGCCATTGATCCACGACGTGGGTGGTTTCGCTTTGCCATCTTGGATTCCTCCAGGGGTTTTCTACAGCGCAGTGGCCCCACCGTCGGGGGGCGTACGAGGGCCCATGCAGCGTCGAAGCCGTGACACGGAGGGGCTTTCCCACGAGCGGGGAAGGCACCAGTTGGGGTCCTCGGGGGATGGCCCAGTGTGTCTGGCTACTCACCTTTGAGCACCCCTCCGACTTACCCCCCGTATATATGCGGTTCGGTGCAGGCGGCCGAGAGGATGCGTGAGACGCAATAGGTATTGGCGGCCTTCAAACCTTCCTGTGAAAATTGCCACCATTGGGTTCAAGTGAATCGTGATGACCCCACATCATCCTTTTGAACCCTAGACAGAACCTTCCTGCCATGCCTCACGTCGTTCATCCCCTCCTCAAGGATGGCGTCGAGGCACGAGGCTACCAACTGCGGTCGCTCGAGCGTATCCTCTCGTTTTCCAGTTTGATGGTGATGCCGACCGGGTTTGGAAAAACAGCAGTCGAATGGATGGCGATGGCTGAATACTTACGAATCGGTGCCCAGAAAATCGTGCTCATTGCCCCAACGACGGGACTGGTTGACCAACAGATGACCATGGCCAAGGAGCGCCTCAACCTTCCAGACGAACGCATCGTCGCCTACACGGGAGACACCGCCCCCGACAAACGCCAGGCGCTGTGGGAGAGCGCCACCGTGGTGATGGCGACGCCCCAGGTCATTCGAAACGACGCCATGAACGGCCTCATTGATTTGGCATCGGTCGAGTTGCTCATCCTCGACGAAGCTCACCACGCCACGGGAAACCACGCCTACGCCCAGGTAGGTAACATGTACCAGCGGGCGAACACGAAGGGCAGGGTCTTGGCCGCCACCGCCAGTCCTGGCTCAACGCTGCGTAACATCAACGAGGTCCGGACCAACCTCAACGCCCACAACCTCGACCTCTGCAAGCGGACTGACCCGTTGCTCAGTGCCTACGATGTCGACATGAACATTCACACCCACCTGCTTGACCTGCCTGATACGCTGCTCTCCCTTATCGCACCCTTGCGCACCCACTTCAACGACGAGGTGGCGCATCTCCAGCGTCAAGGCTTCATGCCCACGAAGGAATACATCGGCACCAACGACATCGAACGCGCCCAACAAAGCGCCAGTCGGGCGATTCAGCAGCGGGATATGCGTGGCTACGATGCAGCACGGCGGGTGGCCGACCTGCGCCGCATTCACATGCTGATGAACCTCATGCAAACCCAAGGCACCAAGGTGGCTCAAGCCTTCCTGAATCGCGCAGAGGAAGAGGGGCGAAACGGCCGCAAAACCAACCGCATGCTGGCGCTGCCGGTGATTCATCAACTCCGACTCGCCCTCAACGATCTCGATGAACTCCACCCCAAGGCGCCCCTCGTCGCGTCGTTGGTGGTGGAAGAACTCCGGGAGAAACCACAAGGGAAGGTGCTGATCTTCACTGAATACAGGGATTCAGTGGAACGATTGGTCGCCCTGCTCAACCAGAACGACGGGATTGAAGCGGATGCCTTCATCGGACAATCCTCTCGAGGCGCACAAAAGGGCATGACGCAAAAACAGCAGTTGGCGCAGTTGAATCGTTTCCGAAGCGGCGAGATCAACGTGCTCGTCGCCACCTCCGTGGGCGAGGAAGGTCTCGATGTACCTGCAGCCGACCTCGTCGTTCTGTACGAGCCGGTCCCGAGTGCAGTACGGGCCATCCAGCGCCGGGGTCGAACCGCACGCCAACGAGCGGGGTCCGTGCACGTGCTCATCGCCAAGAACACCCGAGACGCTTACGTCCACAAAGCCTCAGAGCGCCAAGAGGAGAACATGCATCGCCTGATGGTGAAACTCGTTCGACAAAAACAACTCAACGAAACCTTCGATGTGGACGCACACGCCCTCGATGCCTTCTCGGTTCAACTTGAAGACCGAACCACCCCTGCCAAAGCATTCCTGGATGGTGAATTGGAACGCTATCCTCCTGTTGATGAGGCACTTTCAAGTTCTATAGAAAGGAGTGCAAAGAGGTCGCCTCGGAACGAAACAGTGGCCCCGCCCCTTCGTCCGGACCAACTTCGCCCACGGGAACAATCCAGCCTGTTTGCCTTCGAACTCGAAGAGGAACACCAACCCGACGGGCAACGCATCACACCCGCATCCATGGAGGCAGTGCTCAACGCAGCCGACCAAGAAATCAGCGAACTCAACGAGGTCAACGGCGAGGGCACCACCATCCACATCGACCATCGTGAGGGGCGCTCAACGCTACCGAGCTACCTTCAGGGCCTCGGCTTTCAAACCAGACTCACCCAACTTCCATGTGGCGACATTCGACTGTCGGAACGAATCCTCGTTGAGCGAAAATCGGCCAGGGATCTGCTTGAATCGATCAAATCAGGCCGCTTGCTCCACCAGTGTCGCAGTCTGCAAGCCAGTGCACAACGTCCGCTACTCTTGGTTGAAACGGGCGGCGAAGGAACCTACAGCGTTCACCCGAATGCCGTGTTGGGGGCGCTTGCCCACATCACGCTCGACCTTGGCGTGCCCGTCATGATGGTGAAAGGGCCACTGGAAGCGGCCCATTTCCTTGGTGTGGCGGCCAAACGAGAACACGATGCACTTCAACGCCTGCACGAGTTTGTCAGCCCGACGCCGTCGAATGATGCCAAGGTCAGAACAGCCGTTGCTGTGGCTAAGCGAGAAGTGGAGTCGCTCGCTGAACAGCCACACCAACATCACCCATGGCTTGACAATCGACGAGAACATCTCGAACGATGTTTTGACCACACCGTATCTCCCTTAGCCGACGGAGACCATGACCTGCTCGGGCTTTTTGCTGCGTATTCACCTGACATCGGGGGACTTCTCTCGGCGACACCCGATGGCATGGCTGCAAAAACAGGGTGTTCTCAGGCATTGGCCGCTCGCGCCATCAAGGCGCTCAACCGAGACATCACGAGCCAATGAGTCGGACGCGGGTTCGCAGTTGAGCCAAGCGGTCAGGGTAGAACCCAAGTGCGAAAGCCACGATTTCAGCCAGATGGCAAACAGGAACACTGGTTCGCTTTCCACTCATTCGTCCTGCTTTGGACTGATAGGAGTCGAGGTTGATGTGAGACACCGTGCAGGCGCTCACCACCAAATCTGCACCGGATTGAATGGCATCGGAAAGCACCGCAGCGGTCATGGCGAGCGAGGAATCTTCGAGGGTGAGCATCGAAGTGGAGCCTACGCTCATGCACTTGGATTCATAGTCCACGGGCGTCCCACCGAGCGCCTCGATGAGTTGCTCCATGTAGGTGGGCATGAACGGGTCATCGCCTGCACAAGCACCATCACGCTGCATGTCGGGGCCGTAGTAGGCAGCGATGTTCATCTTGAGCGGGTTCTTCACGGCGTCTCGGACCTTGTCCAGGCCGATCTCTTCCACAAGGTAGTGGAGCAAGTGCCAGGATTGGGCCTCTCCGCTGAATTCAACCTTTGAGGTGCGAGCGACCAAGTTGTTGACGGTGCTGGCATAGACCGGATCTCGCTCCATGTCCTGAGCGGTGTTGCACATGATGGCATGGCTGGTCGCACAGGTGGTCATCACGTCAAGGCCCTTGGCTTCTGCGAGCGCAAGGTTTCGAGCCACCAAGGCGTCTTGCAGCTTTGGCGTGGCTTGCTTGATGACGTTGCCACCGTCGCTGCTGGAACGTGGCAATTCAACCAGCTGAATGTTGAGGGCCTTGCACAGCGGCTGAATGCAATCTTCAACCTCTGCTGCACCTGCACGAGCGACGTTTCCGGGATAGTATGCAATCTTCGCCATGAACTCACCTCAGAACCGCTGGTCGATTTCGTTGAACAGGCTGACCACTTCGTGGTAGTTCTCAACCCGACTGTTGAACATCTTTGGGATACGCCCCAGGCCCGCTGGGGGGACCAACAGCGCCTGTAGCCCACGGATAGGTGGCCCACCGTTGCGCGTAAAGGCGAGCGCCATTCGAGCCGAAACACCGCTGAAGACGTTGCTCACAAGGCCGAGCGGCCCCAACACTTGCCGATACAGGGTGGTTTCGTTCACGTTGCCGGACCACTTCACGCTGCGACCGTACCACTTGACCAAACGACCGGACTTTCCAGCGTAGCGAGACTGATTGAGCAAGGCGCCACGGGCTTCGTTCAAAGAACGAGCCGCCAGACGACCGTCTTCGCCGTATCGCATGAGGCTGGCGTGGTCGGCTTCCGACCAAATCCCGTCCTTCTCTTGGAGCGAAGTCATGATACTCTTGCGCTGCTTTTCCGAGGTACGTGGGTCAAGCACACGGAGCCACTGTTGGAAGTGGACACCAGGGCCTTCGTAGTGCTGGTCGTGGGGCAGCGTGTCCGACATGGCTTGAATCAGTTGGAAGGAGAGCACATCGCCAGCCTGGTGGAGGGCGGTTGCAGCGGCGGAGTCCATGGTGCCCATGGCTTGGCCGGATGGAAGGTGTTCGCCTTCTCGAGGATCGGTGCGCATCCAAGGCTCTGCACGGCTTCGGTGGCCTTCGTAGCGAGCCGTGTCAACGACCAAGTCCCGAACCACGGGGTGGCCTGGAAGCGGCTCGATACGGACCCGACCGCCGTCCTTGGCCAACTCGCTGATTTGCGCACAGTCCGCAAGAACGATGCGGCCGTTGACTCGAACGCCAGTGGTGGGCGTACCCGCTGAACCACCACGGCGGAAGGCAAGGCTACCGTCAACCTCGCGCTGCATGGTGACGAGGAGGTCTTGAACGGTGGCATGGCCGGGAACGGCACAAGTAAGCGTGTCCCATCCGGATTCGCCGGCCTCGGGGCAGTATCGGAAAATTTCGAGCGTGATGGTCAGGTCGGCTTTCTCAATGACACCGGGGGCAAAGTCGCCCTCAACGACATCGTCATCGTCGCCGGCGCCGTACGCCTTCATTTCCTCGAGAAGCTCAACCTGCAACGTGCCGGACTCATCGACGCATGCCAGCATGGGAAGGGCTTGTTCAACCCAAATCTTCCAAGGAGGCTCAAAGTCAACGTCGCATTCCTGAATGGGGTAGGCTTCCGTGCCGCCCAAGGCAGCCAGTTTGTCGTTCCAGTCGTGGCCCGCCTTACAGAATTCGTCGTAGGAGGTGTCGCCAATGGCACACACGGAGAAATGAACGCTGCCAAGAGCAGGCCCGTTGGCGTTGATGGCGTTCCACATCCCATCGGCGTTGTCGGGCATTTCGCCTTCGCCCCAAGTGGAGGTGATGATCATCACGCGCTTCATCGTTGCTAAGCGAGCGGGGTCAAAGCCGTCCATGTCAACGATGTTGGGCTCAAGGCCGTAGTTAGCGGCCAACTTGGCGGTTTTTTCAGCCAAACCGGCGGCGTTTCCAGTTTGGGAACCGAAGAGGATGTTGATGGAACGGTCGCCGGCAAACACGGCGTTCAAGGCGTCGGACACGCCAGCAGCAGGAGCGGCAGCGGCCGCCGGTGCGGCTGCTTCAGCCTCAACAGGAGCGGCTTCAGCCACCTGTTCTTCTGCACCGTCGGACACCAGTTCGTACTTGATGACTTCAACGGGACAGGCCTCGGCGGCTTCGATGATGATGTCGCCAAGTTCCACACCCAGCGCCCCAACCAGAGGGGAGCCCCCGACGTTTCGGTCGAAGTTACCATCGGTACGAACAGCCGCCAGAATGAACGAGGAATCATCGGTGACCTCGAAGACCTCAGGACAGATGTCCTGACAGGCATCGCAGGTGATACAATCTTCGTCAATCCAAACTTTTGCGACGGATGCCATGGGATGACCTCTTGCTCACGCTCTGTGGGCAATCTTTGCCAGCCTTGACTGGCCTTTGAAGGTTATTATCAAACCACGAGCCGAAAAGGCTTCCAGTGGTTCGTTTTTGGCCTCATTTTGTAGCAGGTTTTGGTCATCACATGTGGAAGTCGCCCATGTCGCCCATGCCTTCGTCCATGGGCACGCCCTTGGACGAGATGACGTCGTCAATGCGCAGGATCATGATGGCCGTTTCCGTTGCGGACTGGATGGCTTGTTCCACGACGCGAAGAGGCTCAACGACGTTGGCCTCCTTCATGTCGACCACGCCGCCTTCGTAGACGTTGATGCCGGCGTGCGTTTGGCCGTCAGCGTGGGCTTTTCGGAGCTCGATGAGCGTGGTGACCGGATCAAGGCCAGCATTTTCCGCTAGTGTCCGAGGGATGATTTCCAGAGCAGAAGCGAAGGCTTCAATCGCCATCTGCTCGCGACCGCCAACGGTCTCTGCATAGGTTCGCAAGTCACGGGACAGAGCGGCCAGCACGCTGCCACCACCGGTTAACACGGCGCCATCTTCCCAAGCCACCGACACAACACCGACAGCATCGTCAAACGCACGTCGAATCTCATCCACCACGTGCTCGGTACCACCGCGGAGAAGGACGGAAACAGACTTCGCTTCGGGACAACCCGTGATGAAGGTCATATCCGAGTCACCGATTTTCTTCTCTTCGACACGAGAGGCTACACCGAGGTCGTCGCCGCTCATGTCTTCGAGGTTGGTGATGATGGTGCCGCCGGTGGCCTTGGCTAAGGCCTCCATGTCCGATTTCTTGGCACGGCGGATGGCAAAGATGCCTTTCTTTGAAAGGTAGTGCTGAGCGAGTTCGTCAATGCCTTTCTGACAAATGAGGACGTTGGCGCCTGCGTTCTCGATGGTGTTCACCAGGTTACGGATATAGTTCTCTTCCTCCTCGAGGAACAGGGCGAGTTGGTTGGGATCAGTAATCTGAATCTTGGCGTCCACTTCGGTCTTCTTGACCTCGATGGCCGAGTTCACCAGGGCGATTTTCGCATCGGAAACGCTTCGTGGCATACCGGCATGAACACGTTCCTTGTCAAGAAGAATACCGTCAATGAGGGAAGAATCCTTGATTGAACCGCCCTGACGCTTCTCGACTTTGATGTCGGAAAGGTCGACCAAGCGCTCGTCGTCTTCAATCACGCCGACGGCGTTGACGGCACGAACGCAAATGTCGGCCATGAAACTCTTGACTGCACCTGCCGACTTCCCGGTGAGGGCCGTCTTGGCAACCTCTTGGAGCACACTATCGTCGTTTTCCGTGGAGATGCCGTGGCCTTCCATCAAACCGATGGCACGCTCGGCAGCCAAGCGGAATCCTTCGCAGATGACGGTGGGATGCACGTTCTGCTCGATGAGGTCTTCACTGCGCTTCAGCAGTTCGCCCGACAAAATCACAGCCGACGTCGTGCCGTCAAAGCAATGTTGCTCTTGTGTTTTGGCGACTTCAATGATCATCTTCGCAGCAGGATGTTCGATGTCCATTTCCTTGAGAATCGTGGCGCCGTCGTTGGTGATGACCACATCACCCATCGAGTCAACGAGCATCTTGTCCATGCCCTTCGGCCCGAGCGTTGAACGAACGGCGTCGGCCACGGCTTTGGCTGCAGCGATGTTGTTGGATTGAGCTGTGCGACCTCGCGTTCGTTGTGTACCGTCTTTCAAGATGAAGATGGGTGCTTGTCCGTTTCCATACATGGGAATGCCCTCCGGCATGGTTGGCGAGGTTGCCTGCGCCTTGAACCCTGCGCTTGGTCAGCGTGGGCTTTGTGGGGCGCCTCACTGTTGGTTTTGGTCAAGCCACTGCTGGCCGTAATGCTTCCATTGTTCCATGGTCCATCCGGCTGGCAGACCACCGGCTGGCAAGGGCGGCATGCTGTCCTCGACGGGAGCAGGAGCGGCGGCGGGGGCTGGAGTGGGAGCGGCGGCGGGCGTCGGCATGGAGGCTGGAACAGATGGCGCAGCGGCGACGGCCCCGTAAGTGGCCGTAAGGCTGTCTTCGTAGCCGTCCTCACCCCACTTGGCGTACTCGTCCTCTTCCTCTTCGGTCCGGAGGATGGCCAGCAAGATCACCACACCACCAACGAGAATGAGAATAAAGACACCCCACATCGCAATGACATCGAGTTGCAACCCTGCCTCGTCCACCGTGGCGTCAACCCCGCTGTCCATACGGACCAAGGTGACCTCCAGAACGGCATTGGCAGCATCGCTGACAGTTTCAGAGCGGGCCCAAACGGTCAGGTTGACGGTCAAGGTATCGTCGTTGAGGTTCTTGAGCGTCGTCTCTGTGACGTCCACCGTGATGGTGATCTCCTTTGTTTCGCCCGTGCTCAAGGTGAAATCCTTGTCAAGACGAGCGATTGAGGAGCGGAACCATGCGTTGGATTCGCCGGTGTCGAGATCCATGACCACGCGCTGACCGGTGGTGTACTGGTTGACGATACGCACGGTAACCTCGACCTCACCTTCTTCGGTGACTTCCACGGGCGGGATGGCGAAGATGCGAAGCCAGTCCTGAGAGCCGACGAGGTAGGTGGCTTCCCCTGTTGCGCTGATGCTGCTGTCGGCAACGCTGGTGGCGATGACCTGGAGGTTCAGGCTGCCCTCAGTGCCTTCGACGAACGAAAATTGAACGGAAACGTTGTAGCTGGCCCCGATGTCAATTTCAGGGGTGTTCCCGTTGATGAGGTTCGTGAACGCAGCGTTCATGCCGTTGGGGATGTTGAGACTCATGGCGAAACTGTCCGGGCTGTTGCCGTCGTTTCGAACTTCAAACGACATCGTCTGGGGCAAATCTCCGGGGATGTAGGACTGGCCGGTTTCTTCATCAGAGACATACACCGCGGCGGTTTCCAAGATCTCGATGATGAGTTCGACCTGTGCAAACACGGTCTCGTCATCCACGCTGGTGGCCGTGACGGTGACGGAGTAGTAGCCCGGGTTCAGACCGATGGGCATAGCGAGTTGAACCACGACGGTTGACTCCCCGTCCCATGCGTCAAGCACGGGCGACTGATCGGCCGGGAGTGAGGCTTGGAGGCGCCAGTTGCTCTGACCGATGCTCAAATTGTATTGCTCGTCGTCATTACCGAGGTTGTACAAGTTGAGGTAAAGGGACTTGGAGATGCCGTTGGCTGCTCCCGAGAACGTGTTTTCTTCGGCCACGAGGTCGACGTGGCGGAGCACCGGGACCTCGACATTTCGAACGAGGACATCGGTGCCAAACAGGGCCGTGCTGCACGAAGGACAGGTGGCTCGCAGGTTGAAGGAGACCGTGCCCGGGCTCGCCAGTTCAGGCGAGGAGATGTTGAGCACGAGGTCCACGCGTTCTCCCTTGTAGAGCGTGATAGGGTTGGGTTGGATGACACCCGTCTCATTTTGGATGATACCGACCCATCCCGTGTTGTCGGAGAACGTCGTGGCGAGGTTGAACGCTGCATCACGGTTACCGGTGTTCTGCAGACGGAAGTTCACCAGACCGTAGTCGTCGGGGCCGATGGTGGCGGCGACCAGTGGAACCGAAGAGGTCAAAGCGACGCTGAACTGCTCGCTGACAGCCAAGTCCATGCCGAGGCGAGCCTTTTCACCGAGTTGGGCGCTGCTGGCGTCGGTCAGCCAGAGGTTCCAATCTTGCTGCTGGACATCAGCGCCAGCAGGGACCGTCAAGTTCGCCCAGAATTCAATTGTCTTCCCTGCGCCGAGTGGCGGCATGACGATGTTGGTTCCATGGTTGCTGCTGCCTTCAATGTCCATGCGAATGATGGGGAACGGCGCCATCCACGAATCGTTGGTGACGTTGGTCTGAAGGCGGATCGTAGCTGGAGCGTAGCCGTTGTTGGTGAGGGTGCAATACAGGTTGGCCATCTGGTTGGGAGCGATGGTGTAGCCGTTGAGCGGGTTATCGCACTGCATGTCGACGGTGTAATCGGTCACACGGCTCACGCCGAAGTGAACGAAGTCGTCGATGTGGAAGCCTTCACTGGCCACGCTGCTGTCCGAGGTGAACAGCATGGAGAAGGTGTAGGAACTGCCGCCGAGGAAAACCTCTGGGTTGGCGAGGTTGGGAATTTGCTCCCACGTGACTTGGGGGTCCCACGAGAGGTTGGTCCACTGACCGGGCGCAGCGCTGGGATTGCCCTGAGCGATGTCCCATGAAATGGACTCGAACGGATCGTCGATGTTGCCAGAGCCTCGCCAGAGTTCCATCGAGACCGTATCACCTGCAGCCATGCTGCCCCAGGCCTGGATGTGAAACTGGCTTGACACAAACTCGTTGGAATAGAACAGCACCCTGCACAACCATGTTTGGTAGATTTGAGTCATGCCCGGGTCGAGTGCGTCGGTGTCGCATTGGCCGCCGCCGGCACCTTGGCGTGCCTGAACCAGGCGAGTGGCTTCAGCGTTGGACGGGTAGTTGCTGCCCGGCGCAGAATGCCGGAAGTGTTTGGAGCCCGCAGCGCTGGAGGTGGCATCGGTTTGCCATGAGCCACCGCTGGTGGCATCGCCGCCGTCGGCGGGGTACTTTGCCGAGATGAAGCCGGGTCCGGGGGACTGGAAGTCGTCCATTTTATCGGAGCCAACGGCCACTGGCACGGTCATCTCCCGTTGGTCGTTGGCGTTCTTGTCGTCGTCGGCGAAGTTGACCACGGCACGAACGATTAGACCTCCAGAGAGGTCGTTGGTCGAGGTGTTGAGGATGGAGTGGGCGGCTGATGGCGACCACGCAAACACGTGGTTGTAGGATTGGCCGCCCGTCAGCGGATTGGTGGTGAAGTCAAACGACTCCATGATGAACCCAATCGGGTGAACGATGTCCACGGAAACAGGAGCCGTGTCGCCGATACCAGAGGCTCCGAAGCGCTGAACGGCGACCGTCACTTCAATGGTCCTGTCCATGAAGATGTAATCCACGACCGTGCCGTCGGATTGGACCCACTGGTCGGCTGCGACGGTGGCGTTGCCGATGGTGATGGACTTGACGGTGAAGTCATCGTTCGTTCCACCCCGACCAGAGGCGGCTTGAGCGGGAACAACCATGTTCATGGCGAGGGTTTGCATCAAGAGCAGCACGACAATGGTGAAGGGCATCATTCGGCGCATGGACATCAGCAACATTGCCCAACACGATTGAGCATAAGAAGGTCGCCTTTTGATGGGCTGTCACGCAGGTCCGAAAATCATCGTTCTTCGCCAGCTTGAAGGTCAAATCCTCGAATCACTGGCTCGTCATGTGACGGTTGACGAGGCACGGCGGTTGGAGCGGTGGGGCCAACACGTTCAGCCAAGTGGTCGAAATCCAAATCATCGACCATTGACCCCGTCGCTTGTTGCATGGGTGGTGCAGGGTCCTCGGGTTGAGCGACGGGCACCATGACCTGTTGAACGACAGCCGGAGTATACACCGGTACCGAGGATGCATTCGGCGTTGACGTGACTTGAGCAAGGGTTGCTGTGAGTTCTTGCAAGCCTGCAGAAAGTGCATCGATTTGTTCTTGTGTGTCGTCCTGAGGCTTAGACTTACCAGCGCGCATCCATGAAGGCGGCTCACCTGCGCCACCACCCAACACCGCCAGCGTGGTAAAGGCGGCCATCGGCATGACGGCCAAGGCCGTGAGAAGGTTCAGGAAGGATGTTTCCGGCGTAGAACCGGCCGATATCAGCGATTCAAACAACTGCTTCTCAAACGCAATGTTAAGCGCAACATCGTCACCGAGCACTCGTTGAACGATGTAGAAGGAGAGTTGGCCCATCGACCACAGCAAAAACACCGGAAACGCCCATGAAATACGGAGTGTGTTCCCCAGGAATTTCCTTCCCAAAGAAGCCAAGGTGATGTATCGGCGAGCAAAACCAGGGAAGACTCGGATGGAGAGGTACAGGCACATTGCATACAGCAGGAGCGCCAGTTCCAGCTGACGATTTTGATGCACGACGCCCTCCGGAAACATCAGCACCAGGGAAAGCGGAATGGTGGCGAGCAGCACCTGAAACGGGATGGCGAGAAGGATCAGCGAGCCTCGTATGGTCCACAGTGCATGCCCTGCCGCGAAGCGGTCGTAGACCAGCGTGGAGAGACGTCCGTGGGCGGAAGCAGCGTACCGTTGACGGGCTGCGAAGCGGTGAACAGAACTGCCCTGATGTCGCGTCAGGCCAAGCGCCAAACGCCAGCCGCCAGCCTCAATCACCCGAAGCGGCGTGAACCCGCCCATGCCGAGCGCCAAGGCAAGTGCCAACATCCCGTAAAACAGCGAAGCCATGCCAATCCATGGAATCATGTCCACTTCGATGCTCAGGCGAAAATCGCCCCCCTCAGCCGTGAACACAAACAGGTACGTCAGGCCAAAAGCCGCCATTGGGGTCAGAAAAATTTGCCCCAGCAACTGCCCGGTCAAGCCGACCCGGGCAATCAGTGAACCCACCGTGGGGCGACGTTCCATAGGCCCCAGCCAACGCGGACTTTTCTCAAAGGTTGCCCCTGTGAAGGCGCCCAACACCCTATTCTTCCTGCACGACCGGCTCGGGGAGCGGTTCAGCCAGCGGGTAACCGTCGGTGATGAGCAAACGGAGGGTACCGGCGAAGCGACCGTCGCTACGGGACCTACCAAGGTCGGGCCGTGCGGTTCGGGAAAGGACGGCATCGCAAGAGACGCAATCAATGGATTGGAGCCGCCACACCGGCGATGGGTGATGGCAACAAGGAGCGACCCGGTTGCGGTCCATCACCGTCTGAAGTTCAACGGCGAGGTCCTTGGTCCATGGCGCCGGTTGTCCACCGATGAGGAGCTGGAGGCGAGAGAGCATCATCCAGGTGGTGGCCACCCACAATCCAAAACCAAACACAGGTGAACCCCAGCGCAAGCTGGCCGCGCCGAAGGCTAACACGAGTCCACCGAGAACGAAACTCAACCAATAGAAGGCCCGCATGTGAAGCACACGCTGGGTCAGGTAGGGGGAGAGAGGGACGGGCTCTGGATGGGGCGGAAACCGGATGTTGAACCCCTTGGCCCTCGTCATCCAGAGGGTTGGAAGACGTGGTCCGATGTGACCGATGCCAGCGCCCAACGAAAACAAGGCGACGGTCTCAAGCACGGACACAATGCTCCCCTCATGCATCTTGCAACCGTTTCAGCGTGGCTTCGACCTTGTCCATGCCTCGAGCGATGTCCTCTTGGCTGATGGTGTAGGCAAAGCGGAGATGGCCCTCACCAGAGGGGCCAAAGGCGCTTCCTGGGGAACACAGCACGCCGTCACGGAGCAGTTCCATGGCGATGTCTTCGGAATTCATGCCGGGCACCTCGACCTTGGGGAAGACATAGATGGCGCCTTTGGGGCGGTGGCACTGAACACCCGGCATGGCGTTGAGACGATCGACGATGAGGTTGCACCGCTGTTGGAATTCTGCTGCCATCTGGGAGGGGTAATCATTGGCTTGTTCCATGGCCTCGAGGACGGCGTACTGCATGGCGTCGTTAGAACAGGCAGAGATGTAGTATTGGATCTTCACCACCTGCTTCATCGCTTCAAGGTTGGTTGAAATGATGTAGCCGATGCGCCATCCCGTCATGGCAAAGGTCTTGGAAAATGAATTGACCACCATCACCTTGTCGTATCCCGTGCCCATGAATGAGACGTGGTCCTCTCCAAAGACAATCCTGTCGTAGACCTCGTCGGAGATGAGCCACAAGTCGTGCTTCTTGGCAAAGGCGAGCAGTTCATCACGCTGCTGTTCGTTAAGGGTCCCGCCCGTGGGGTTGCTGGGGAAGTTGTAGAGGATGGCCACCGTGTTGTCGTCCACCTGTGCTTCCAGGTCAGCCACGGTTGGGATGAACTCGTTTTCAAACAGGCAGGGGTAGTACTTCGCCTCACCCCCCACGAGCGTTGCGTCCGGCCCGTACAGTGGGAAGTAAGGTTCCGGGAGCAGAATGTTCTGACCGGGATTGATGACCGTCATGAAGAGGTTGAGGAGGGCATTCGTGCCCGACATCGTCATGCAAACATTGTTTTCGTCCATGCCCGTTTGGTAGGCCGACCACGAGTCGGCGATCTTCTTGCGAAGGGCAGGAAGGCCAGCCGTCGTCGTGTACTTGTTGCGACCGTCCAACATCGCCTGATGAAAGGCCTCAATGGCCACGGCGGGGGGCTGAAAATCAGGTTCACCAAGGCCAAATGAAATGACGTCGTCACCGGCCAAATCGAACATCTTGCGCACGCCGGTTGGCTGAATCGCAAGGGCGCGGTCGCTGAAGTTGCCCATGGAAGACCGACACCCGTCCTCCATTTGAAGGCAATCACGATTTGGGGGTCTTGGCGCTTGCCTTGGCCTCATTCTCAACGGGGGTGTTGTCGTCAAGGAGAACGGCCTCGACAGGTTCGCTACCGCTCAATGAATGAAGGGTAGCAGGCGGGTCGATTTTGGCGCCTTGCACCAGCAGGCCAACGAGGATGAGAAGCACGAGGAAGGCGCTCAGCGTGAACAGGTTCACGTCCAAATCGACTTTGCCGTCGGCTCCATCACCGGTGCCGACGACCGTTGCAAAGACCGAAAGCGAAGGTGCCCCTTGGTCGTTCAGTCCACGGACTTCAACGGTCTGGTTTCCAGCAGCGAGTCGGGTGAGGTCGAGGGCCACGATCCATTCGAATCGCTCGAGGGCTGCCAGGCCACCCTCGACGGTTTCGTAGGCGGCTTCCATCCATTCGCCGTCGTTGATGCGGAATTCAACCTTGGACACCGAACCTGCCTGACCCCAAGCCAAGCCTCGGAGTTCGTGAAGACCGGTGGTGGTGTTCAGGCTCGAGTTGAGAATGTGGACTTGCGTCGAAACATCAACGGTTCCCGTGAGGTTCTCCTCGGCAAGGTACATCGCCATCTTGACGGCCTCGTAAGCGTCCACCATGCCCCAACCGAAATCACGGTTCCAAAACGGGTCAACCTCGGGCGCAGAAGCCTCGCCACGGCGTTCGGCCGTGAGTTTGAGAATTTCTTTCATTTCAGCCGTCGTCAAGTCGGGGTTCGCCTCCATCATCATGGCGAGGATGCCAGAGACGGATGGGGTGGCGTAGGACGTGCCGGAACCGCGCCCCGTGTAGCCGTTGTCTTCGGCAGAACCCCCGAGCAGGTTGACGCACCCGCTGGAGGTCACGCATCCTTCGGCCTGGATGATGTTCGAGCCCGGTGCAGAGACCTCGGGCTTGAGTTCGTCAAGCGGGTTACCGTCCCCGTTGTCCCGGCGAGGCCCACGGGAGGAGTAGCCCGCTACGGTGTCGTCGCTTCGGTCGATGGTGTTCTGGTCGTCCGTGGCACCCACCGTGATGGACAAACTGGAGGAGCCCATGCCCGAGAGCCCGTCGTTATCGGGACCGTCGTTGCCCGCTGCAACGCTGACCACCACGCCGAGTTCCATGGCCTCGTTGAGGATGCGGCTATGCATGTCTTCGCCGTCCGAACCACCGCCTTCGTGGGACGTGATGCCCCACGAGAGCGAGATGATGTCGATGCCGTAATTGGCTTCGTCGGCACCCTGCCAGGCGGTGTCGCGATTGTCGATGATCCACTGCAGACCGTTCATGGCCGATTCATAGAACTCCTGAGCGAGCAAATAATTCTCGAACGGACCGGCTCCGGCATCGGTGCCGATTCGGACATCCACGAGGTCGGCGTCAGGGGCTGAGCCGTAGAAGTCGGTTTGCGCTCCGCTGGCATCAATGCCCGTGGCGGCGGCCATGCCCATGCAGGCGGTCCCGTGTTGGTGGCCGTCGTCGGGGTCGTACGTGCCGTCGGTTTCTCGGACACCACCGGCCGTGCAGGTTGGGTCGGAGTGCAGGTAGCAAACGGCATCGTAGCCGGCGATGAATTTCTCGTTGAGGCCGGGGTGCTCGTTGTCAACACCGGTGTCGACCATGGCGATGTTCACGTCCTTCCCGGTGAAGCCAAGGTCCCATGCGCCCATCGGATAGAAGGAGGAGTTGCGCGCCTTGACCGCCGGCGTTTGGATGTCGCCGTAGAGCACGATGTTGCCGTAGCGCTCCACCATCACGACGTCGTCAAGGGCGGCGAGTTGGACCGCCAAGGAGGCGTCAATCTGACCGAGCAAAACGGCATCAACGGATTCGATGACATCGACCACGCTGAGGTTCATCGCTGCGAGGTCAGCCAGATGGCCCTCATTGATCTCAACGCCGTACGAGAGGCCGATGCCGGTGGCGCCGACATAGGATTCCAAACTGTCGTGGATGGCGTTTCGGTTTTCATCGAGTGCTGTTCGCTCCCACCACGGCGTGGTGTCGCTGAGCCAAACGGCCTCGGCCTGCTCAGGAACATCAAAACCGTAACCAGTTGGCATCCATTGCAACCCTTCGGCGTCCACGGCTTCCCAGCCGATCGGCTCGGATTTCACAAACAAGGAACCTGTAACCGGCCCCATCAACAGCGCAAGCACCACAACGGCCAGCATTCGACGCATGTTCTTCCCCAACCCCTCCGAGCCTCGTGTTCGGCATCAACCTAACGACGCCATGTGAATCCAGAAGGGGGTGCAAATGGGGAGTGGTTGAACCCCCGGCGAGCGGTCGCCGAGGCAGGGACGAAACCGACGTAAAGGTCGTCAAAAAAGTGGGAGCAGAGGGATTTGAACCCCCCCCAGCGGATTTCTTCTGAAACTGCGCATCAGATGGGCAGTCTGCAGGATTGCAACGGGTCGGCGCTCCAGTTGGTCATCAACTTCAGCAAACCCACTCGTCGTCATTCCCGTGCAACTGGAGCCCGCGATACTACCAAGCTATACTATACTCCCGTGTTGTTACCCTTCGCATCAGTTCTTGGCCTGTCGGCGTGCACGCTTTCGGCGTCGCAACTTCTTCTTGCGCCACTTCCAACGTTGGTTGCCGGTTTTTTTCCAAGCACGTGAACCTCGCTTCATGGTGAACAGCCATCCCACTTGCCTTCCCTATATGAGAGCATCGGGAACCGCACACCGCTCATTGGACCACGATTCTTTTCCGAGGTCCATCGCTCAGATAACGTCGATTCGTACTGGGCTGATTTCCTTGCGTGCAGCATCATCGTTTGATTTGGGCTGCGTCTTGAAGAGCAAGACACAGAAAATGCTGCAGACGATCAGGGGCATAAAGAGCGGCAGGAAGGTCGTGAGGGATTGCTGAATGAAGATGGCAATCACGCTCAGGAATCCAAACACAACTCCGATTCCGTTCGCAAGCGGCACGGCGGCAGATTGGTCCATTTTGTTGGTCAACATAATCTTCGAATCAAATTGCGGGGTTTATATTGCTGTGTATTTCAAATCCCACACCCACCAACCCGTTGATTCCGGTACCTTACGATGCACTCCAACCCCACTGCCGCCACAGATATGAGCCATCATGGTTATAGATTCCAAGTCTTGAACAACAAGCATGGACCTCACGTCGCTCCTCGCTGAAAACATCGTTCAGGGATTCATCATCGGTTTGCTCGTCGGCCTCGTGGTTCGCGTGGCGTCCAAGGCCGTGCGTAACTTGCTGATCATTCAGTTCATCCTGCTGAAATACCTCGAATCTCGCAACATTCTCATCGTCGATTGGAACCGATTGACCAACGGCTTGCTGGGTCAGAAAGATCTGGTCATTGGTGAAGCGCAGAACCTGTTCGATACCGCCGTGGAAATGGGCATCTTTGGAGCTGCGCTTGCAGGCGGCTTCCTCCTTGCGCAACGCTTTGGCAAGTAAGAATCGCCAAAAACCTCCGGCGTGAACAAGTGTACAAATTCAATATGAGATATTATTATAAAATATATCAAATATTAACTCTTTCATGGGACAGAAGCAAGCCTCTCGATATTGCCCGGGGTGTGAAGGAAACACCCTCGCCGTTGGAACCACGCCAAACCATGTGTTGCACCTTATTCTCACAGTCTTTACTGTGGGCCTTTGGGGCATCGTTTGGGCCCTCATCGCCGTTGGCAAAGTGGGCGGGTACAAGTGCAGCAAATGCGGCCTTCCTGTTTGATACCGATCAAGGATAACGCCTGGCAAAATCGCCGGGTTTGACCCTCATTCTCTCAATGGGACCCTAAATCGCGATAAGCCTGCTTCATTCCGTGACTCGAATAGGGCAAACTAACGCCAATTGGCTGACACATCAAGGCCAATAACGCTGGTTCAACCACTAACCGAACCGATTACGGTGTGGTTGACTTGGCAGGACCGACAATACAAGCAGCCAAAGTGGACCAATATATGGCAATAGGACAATAAAAATCCACCACCCAGACATTCCAATGTCGTGAAGCCTTCTGATTTGCTGACTGATCATCGGAATTGACATTCCAAAGATAACAGCCATCAACAACAGGCCGAATAAAGCATAGGCGGCATCATCGTATGGGTCGATTGTGGCCACCATAATGACAGAAAAGACCCCAACCACTCCGGCAAGGAGGAAGTAATACAGCAATACACCCCACCAAAATTCACTTCGTTGAGCTCTACCAACACCGTTCCAACTCCTCAACGTTCTTTTAAAGGCCACAAGGGGCTCAACCATCTGGAGGTACAAATACGGATTCTGTCCTTTTTGGGAGTAAAAATGATGATTGTTGCCTTGCACTCCAGGCGAGCCTTGCCGATGACCTTGGTGATGTTGTGGATTTATTTTTTGCATGGGTTGATATGACTGCGGATTTGTATGGCCAACGACAATTTGTGTTGGCGTTGAAGAGACTTGCCTCTGATTTGGTTGTTGGGGAGGATTTGTTGATTGACCCAAGCCCGGGGGGGTCTTTGGGATGGGTGCGCCAACGAATTCAGCAATGTGTTCAGAGCAATACGGTTTTTCTCCAGGCCCCCGCTCGGCGCGAAAGAAGGATTCGCAATTTTTGCAAAAAAGCGTATCGCATCCTTGTTTGAAACAATACAACCCCGGATTACTTTGCGCATCAATAGGAGTTTTGCACATGCTGCAACGTTCAATTTGACTTCCCGAACTGATAACAATATCACCCGTGGATGGGCCAACAGCGTTGTGCCCTACATGAACTGAGTCTGTCATGTTGAAATTCGGTGCATTGGGCTGCATTGATTCGATCCTCCTTGTGCCTGGTTAATCATCTTTGTAGGCATCTTTCTGACCGGCCACATCCGCCTTCCGGAGTTCGGCCAGCTGCTTGAGCGCCTCCAACTTCACGGCGGGGTCGTCCGATGAAGCAGCGATGTCTTCCAGGACGGCTATTGTGGATTGCGAACCCTTGGCATGCTGCTCAAGTCGCTGTTGCTCTTGCTCGTTTTGGAGTTGCATGCGTTCCCGCTTTCGGGCTTGAACCTGCTCAAACATTTCCATGGCCCTGTTCATCTTCTGCTCTTCAGCATCTTGTGCGACCGTTGCGAGGGCCTTTTGCCGTTCGGCTTCGAGTTTCGCCAGTTCAACGTCCGATTGTGCGTTTTTGATGGCCTCATCTCGGGCTGCAGCCGTTTGTTGGTCTCGAAGTTCCTGCTGCTGACGCCACTGTTGCAGGTTGTATTCACCTGCTCCTTTGAGGCGGTCAAGTTCCAACTTGAGTTCGGCTGCTTCTTTGGCCTGAACACCGGCGAGCGCCATTCGAGCGTTCACTTCGTGCTTACGCTGCTCGGTCTTGATGAAATGATCAAGTTCAATGGCTTGCTTGTCCGATTCTATGTCCTTGGAGAGTTGCAGACGCTCCAAGTCGTGCTGATGCTGGAGTTGCTGCTCGGCAGCGGTGCTGCTCCACGTGATGAAGCCGCTGCGGAAGGTAAGACCGTGTTCGTCCAGCGTTGCTCGCAGTGCGGTCTTTATGGCGTACATGACGTCCTCGCTGGCTTGGACCGTGCGCATGGCCGTGGCGTCCATGCTCCGAAGATGCTGGAGTGCAGCGGCGCTGGTGGGTGGGGAGAGAACTTCGGCGATGTGGCTGGCCTGGACAGTCATGGTGCCCTTGGCGGGGAAGGTGATGAGTCGCGGAGCGGTTTCTCGGGTGACCTCAAGTTTGAGCGTAACGAGGCAGTTGATCTCATCTCCGTTGGCGGCCGTTCCACGAACCTGAACGAGGACAGCATGTGGGCCGGTGAAGGCGAACATGAACGAACGGACGGGGTTGCTCTTGCCAAACAATTTCCCGAAGAGCCCGACTTGGGGGCTCACTTCCATGTGCGTTTGTGATACGGAACCGACAATCTTGCCGTTCTCCAAAACCACGCAGACCTCGTTGGGCTTGAGGGTGACTTCGGCTTGCCGAGGAACATCGGCGTCGTTCATGTAGTGGGCAATCACGGTCGGGTTGGTTCTCCATCTGAAATGCATTGTCTTCACCTCTTTGTCAGTCCATCGATGTACATGTTCCTCTCCAAGTACATGTTTCGAGTTCGAGTCAGTTTTTGATGCCAGTCAGCGATGCGAGCATTCACGGTATCATCGTCCAAATCACTCATTTCATCGGCCAACTCGTTGGCCATGCGGGTCGTGTCAACAAGGGCTTGCAGCACCTCGCTATCGTGGTTCACCAGCTTCCGAACGGCTTTGGCCTTGAGTTTGCCAATGCCCGTGTGCTGGGAAACGTGATTGCTCGTAATGGAGAATTGGGCCTCGTTGCGAAGGATGTTGATGGATTCAATCATGCTCTCGAGGCTACCTCGGGCATCTCGGTTGCCTGCTGCGTGGACATCACCCTGCAGTTTTTCTGCGTGACGAGCGAGCATCTCGCATCGCCGTTGAATTTCGGCACGAACCGCCTCGTCCGATTTCATGAATCGGCCTTTCTCGTAGCCGTCGTAAGCCGAAATCAAGGCACGGACCCCTTGGACGGCAGCGGCGAGGGTTGAGGTGCTCACATCCATGAAGTCTTCACATCCCTTCTCCCATATAGAACCCTTGACTTCATCGTTCGCGGTCGTCAAGGCCCATACGATAGGCATCAATCGCAGCGGCGGCTGCCGCTCTCGCGATGGCG
>CAXRAL010000061.1:0-2946 GCA_964228815.1 Candidatus Poseidoniaceae archaeon | reverse complement strand
ACGAAGGGTGCTTCACGTTCGCCGAGTGCTGAGTGACCCTGCGACCTCCTCCTTCACGCTCGTAACCATCCCCGAACGCATGGGTATCAACGAGACCATGCGAGCCTACGATTCACTCGTGGAGTACAACCTGCCCATCGGTGGATGCCTCGTCAATCGGATCACACCGGAGTTTGACCATCCGTTCCTCGCCAAACGACGTCAGCAAGAACTTGACCGCATTGGAGAACTTGGAGAACGGCTCGCCGGCGTGAACGTCGGTCAACTCGAACTGGCCGATTCCGAAATTGTTGGTGTTGAGGCGCTACGGGCCGTGGGGCGAACGTTGTACGGCGAACCCACGCCACTCCCGGAAGCCATCGGCCCCCACCCCATCGGTGCCGTGCTCCACCACGAAGTTCATCGTGGCATGGTGGGCGAAGTTGACGGTGAAGTGGAGCGAGTCCAACTTCACTTCCCAGGCTTGGAGCGCTCGGATCTTTCCTTGCGCAGTGAAGACGGTGTGCTCTTTGTGGGCGTGAACGGGCGGGAACAAGCCATCCCTACCGAAACCCATGTCAAATCCAGCCTGGTGAAAGCGTCCCTTGACGAAGACGTGCTTTCACTCCTCATTCCCCGAAACAGCAGCGAGTGAGCCACGCTTGCAAGGGCATGGTTTGAAATGGGTCAACCATAACGCCGGTGCATGGCACTTGAGGGCTTGTCGAGGGGCATCTTCCGCTCGCTCGGCCTGCTCAAGAACAAGCGCAAACTCGACGAAGAGGAACTTCGGGAGATGACGCGCAGCCTCAGGCGTGCTCTTCAAGAGGCGGATTTCAACATTCGCCAGACCAAGGAAATCGTTGATCGATTGGAAACGAGGATGCGAGAAGAGGAACCACGCCCGGGCCTCACCATGCAAACCCATGCCATGAACATCCTCTACACCGAACTGGTCCGAATCCTCGGCCCTGCAACGACCTTCCAACCTCGTGGGGCCACCCTTCTCCTCGTCGGACTGTACGGGCAAGGAAAAACCACAACGACGGCCAAACTCGCTGAATGGTACCGGAAAAAGCACGGCCTTCGCGTCGCCGTCATCGAAGCCGACGTTCACCGACCTGGTGCATACGCCCAACTTTCTCAACTTCTCGAGGACACCACCGTCCAAGTCTACGGCGAACCTGAAAACAAGGATGCAGTCTCGATAGTAAGAAATGGCTTACAAGCCTGTGCATCGGCCGATTTGGTCATCGTCGACACCGCCGGTCGCCACCAACTTGACGAAGAACTCGTCGAGGAACTCGAGCGCATCGCTGGCCTCACCCGTGCCACGGACCGCTGGTTGGTCATTGACGCCCAAGTGGGTCAAGCCGCCGGTCCGGTCGCTGCTTCCTTCCACTCGTTGGCCGGGGTGACGGGGATTGTCATCACCAAACTGGACGGTACCGCACGTGGTGGTGGGGCTCTCTCGGCTGTAGCCGCTACTGGCGCACCCATCGTTCACATCGGTGTTGGCGAACGTATTCAGGACTTGGAGAAGTTCGAGTCAGACCGCTTCATTTCTCGCTTGCTCGGCATGGGCGACATCCAGGGCCTCATCGATTTGGCGCCCGAGGACATGGACCAGGAAGAGGCCATGCGCTTGACGCAGCGCCTCATGAGCGGTCGCTTCACCCTCAACGACATGTACAAGCAAATGGAAATGATGTCCAAGGTCGGCACCATTGACAAGTTGATGTCCTTCCTTCCCGGCAGCATGCTGGGCGGCATGGGTGCCATGTCCAAGAGCCAAAAAGAGGCCATGCAGGGCAACCTCGATCGCTACCGCACCATCATGGATTCGATGACGGCGTGGGAAAAGAACGAGCCTGCCAAGATCAAGGCCGACCGCATCAAGCGAATTGCTCGAGGTTCAGGCGTTCGTGAGAAGGACGTTCGAGAACTCATCGGTCAGTGGAACCGCTCACGAAAGATGATGAAGGGCATGGGTGGTAACCGCAAGCTGAACAAGCAGATGCGGAAGATGATGAAGGACGGCGACATGGACATCGACCCGTCCTCCTTCGGCATGTGAGACCATGCTCCCGTCCATCTCAATTGGTCTTGCTTGTGTTGATTACTGGGTTTACAAAAAATAATATTCAATACTCGGGATGGATTTTCTTTTATCCGTTGAGATGCTGCCCGGGATATGAGCGCAAAGTTTGCCCCGGTCGGCGAAAGCGATTTGCGCTCACTGCTAAGGTCGGATATCATACATTCTATAATTGATCCATCTCATGAGTTGAGTGCATCACAAAACTACGTGAGCGAATGGGTCAACACCTTCGGTGATGATTTCAGAATCACCGTCCAATTCATCGCACCCATTGCTCTTCCGCCCAACAGAAAGCAAGGCCACTGTCGAGCTACCCTTGACCGTGTTATCGAACGCTTTCTGAAAATCAGCGACGGTTATACCGAACGCGATGTTCGAGGCGGGTGGACGGATGGAAGCTTTCTTTTCGTTGAAAAATCTATCATGATCGAGGTTTCGGTACGTCTGGACTTGTGGGCAGAAATACCGCCGATCATGCGACAAGTGATCGATGATATCCAACGGGACCTCCGGCAGAAGTGTGTCTTTGTGACCATTGACAACATCCCATTTGGCGATCCAATCGACCTGTTACAAGCAGATTGGTCAAAATATCCGGGTTTTGAAGAATTTGGAGAGGTCGACCCGGATTGCTTGGAGCGGAGAACAGAAGGCGAAAAAACAGCCGGGGAAGAAATTACACCTCTTGATTTAACGAAACTCAGGATAAATAATCAGACGGTAAGCTCTAATTCGATCTCTTCAAACGTAGCAGGAGGTAATGTCTACAACTATCATTTCAGCTCAAACCATGAAGTAACTGAAATCCAGCAACTCATCGCATCCCTCGAATTGAACGTTGAGAAACAAGATGACTCTGTATCGCT
>CAXRAL010000060.1:0-3621 GCA_964228815.1 Candidatus Poseidoniaceae archaeon | reverse complement strand
GGCACCACGTGGAAGGTCGCAGCCTTTGGCACGGACCCCAACACCCATCCCGGGAATTACATGGACCATCTCGTTGGCGACACGCTGTATTTTGATGCACTCACGCCTCTTGGGAGGGAACTCATGGCGTACAACCTGCTCAACCACACCTCGTGGTTGGTCGCTGATTTGGAGCTGGGTCAAGTCGGCAGCAACCCCGGCGAACACATGTCACTCGTGGTGGGCAACACCTTGCTCTTTGACACGGCCGACGACAGCCTCTGGGCCCACGACACGTCCAACGGCACCACATGGCGCGTGATGCAGCACATCGGAACCAATGCTGGTGAAGGCACGCATGAGACCGTGGTCGGTAATATGGCCTTCTTCCAAGCGCAGGACAGTGCTGGTGGAGCGGAACTGTGGGCGTTTGACGCGCAGACCGGTCAGGCCTTCAGGGCCGCCGATATCGTTCCCGGCTCGAACGGCAGTAACCCCGGTCAAAACATGATGGTCGGTCTGAGCGGCGTGGTCTACTTTGACGCTTCCACGCACAGCACGGGCCGCGAATTGTGGGCTCACGACCCGGCTGACGGCTCGACCTGGGTCGTCGCTGACATCGCTTTTGATGATCCCAACTACACCACACCGGACCCGTCTTCCAACCCTGCGCGCAGTTTCTGGGCCTTCCACAACGGCTGCTTGTTCTTCGACGCCTACGAAAGCGAGACGGGCCGAGAAATGTGGAAGATGTGCCTCGAGCACACCATCACCTACGGGGTTTGAGGCCTTTCTATAGAAAGCCATCCACATTGGCGACTTCCCTCAAGGATGGTTGGTGTTGTCGGAAGAACCTTGAAATTCGGACCGCTCGTTCCCCAACCATGCAGAAGGCACTCGTGCTGGCGGTGGTGCTCCTGATGCCCATGTCCGGGTGCCTGATGACGCCCGACGATTTTGCCGATGACATTTTTTTTGATACCGACCAGTTCTGGTTGACCTACGGCCTCGACAATTGGGAGATGTCCAACGAATACATCAAGAACGTCGACAACGAGACCACTTCAACCACGGTTCACGAACTCGACATCGATTTTTCAGGCGCCGAATCCTACAACCCTGATGTATGGATTGACCACTTCTGGGTGGCACCCAACGATGGCTCGCCAGCGCAAGTCGTGGGCGCCAACACCTCCCAAAACCTGCTCTACACGCCGCAAGGCTACGGGGCGTTCAACCTCCGCTTCGGCATGGTGCTCAACACAGGGGCGGTGTACTGGCATGGCTCCCCCTTGCCCAACAACTCGTTGGCTGATTTCGCACCATTCATCCGCTCGGCGTGGTTTGAATTCGAGGAAAATCGGGAAACTGAATTCGCAGAACTCTACGTGGACGGACCGCACGAGGCCAGCCTTGGGCCACCACGTGCCATCGTGATCGAGTCGACCGTATCCAACGTCGCCGATCTGCAGTTTGACCCTGTAGACGTGACCTGGTCGGTCTACGGCCCCGACGGTGCCTTGCTGCTCAACCACACAGAAACCGTGGACTACGGGGATTCCGTCACATGGGATGGCTACGTTGACGAGGACGTCCCATTCGGTGATGTCATCGTGGTCATCGAGGGCGACGGAAGCGCCACCATTAGCCACGAAACACGCGTCAGGATGTCCTATTCAGGCTTCATGTGTGATTCCCTAACCTCACGACCATGCCCTCGTTGATTCGCCGATTAGGTTCACTTGAGAAAGGAGAGTCCCGTTTCCTTGTCCAGTTCTCTCACACGTCCAATAAGTTCGTCATATCGATTATTGTCACCTTCTGCCTCAGCGAGCATTGCGAGGTTTACGGCCACTGTGCCCTCGATTTGTTTAGCACCGAAATCGCGAGCCATGTTCATCGCCTCTTTTGATAGATTGCGTCCTACCTCCAGGTTTCCAGTTTCGAGGGCAAGAGCACTCAGGTTTGCGATGGAATAGAGTTGGCCAATTTTATCGCCGAGTTCGACTCGAGTGAGGTAACTTTCCATGTGGAGAGCGTAACTTTTTTGGTAATTTTTCCTCTGTCTTTCAATTAGGCCTAGATTATCTGCTGCAGCCGAGATTTCTTTGAATTTTCCCATTTTTCGGTCTATCAAGAGTCCTTGGTTGTAGTACTCCTCAGCAGCATCTAGATCGCCGCGTTCAGCAGCATTGTTTCCCAGATTGCCGAGGATTGCAGCTTCCAAAGTTTGGTCCTTTTCTTTCCTCGATAAACTCAAGGCATCCAGCAAATATTGATCCGCTTTGGTGTGATTTTTTCTCCACATTTCAATGATGGATAGGCCGGATGATGCGATTGATGTGCCTCTTGCATCATTTCTTTTTTTGGCAATATCGAGACCTTTCAGCAGCCATGCCTCTGCAAGTTCTAATTTCGTTTGCATGGAGTAAGCTGTCCCAAGTGAGATGATGAAGCGTAACTCTTTCTTTTCGTCTCCAAGAACTCTGCATTTTTCGAGCGCTGTCTTGAGGTTTTGAACAGCAATATCCAATTCGCCAGCCAAGACAGCGGCATCTGCGATTTCAGCATGCTTTTCAGGTGAAAACTCGATGCCTTCACGGTCAAGGTGTTGTTGATAGAACTCGATCACTGCTTTTGCTTGTGCTTCTCTCTCAGCCCTTGCATGGTCGGTTTTGAGAGCATCTAATTCATGCCGATGGTTTTCGTTCAGTTTGGCAAGTTTTTCTTCAAGAATCTTATTTTTGGCTAACACCTCAGCATGCTCCTCAACTGGAATTCCATGCGTGATGGTGACATCGCCACCAGCCGCGATGGCATGGTCGCCTACCGCTGCGATGGTGTCGTTGCCAGATTTAATCTGGACATTGTCACCTCCGGCGATGCTTTGCGTACCATCGCCGTCCTCCATCGTTGAATTCCATTCGTCGAGCCGAATTAACGGTTTGGTTTGAAAATTGCAGGGGTTTCCTCGAAGTGGCGTTCAAGTGAGTTTTATTCAGTTAACCCGTTTGGTAGGAATGTGCCCAGTTTCCGTGACGACATTCGTCGTGCAATCTTCACGAAGGTTGCAGACAAATCTGCGGATGTGATGCAGGACGCCATCAAGATTACCAAGATGTTGGAAGAGAACAGCAAACGCTACAAAAATTTCGATAAACTGGAGAGGGTGAACATTGAGGTAACGGTGCCGATTCGTCTCCCTCCCAACGGGAAGAAGGGCGATTGCAAAGCGGTGGTTGAGGAGGTCAAGAAATCACTCAACGAGCTCGGGGGTGGTTCGACAACCTACCATGCCGAAGGGTCCTGGCTCGATAATCAGAAGAATGTGGTCTCAGATGATTGTGTTGTTGTGTTCACTGCGATGCCGATCGGTAAATGGTTCGAATGCATACCTGTCCTTCAACAGCTGATTCAAGATGAGATTCAATCCAAATTATTCCAGGTTTGCGTCTTCCTTCGAATTGACAATCAAACGTTTGCGGACCCCCTCAATCTTCTGGGGAAGGAAACGACCGACAAATTCCCATCCATTCATGAATTTGGTCGAATTGATTCAGCGTGCCTCACTAGCAGCAAAGAATATGTGGAAAATCCGATTCAAACCGTGGTTGAGCAACGGGCTCATGGAGATGGCAACAC
>CAXRAL010000059.1:0-4216 GCA_964228815.1 Candidatus Poseidoniaceae archaeon | reverse complement strand
TCAGATTTCACCGGATCGGAGGCTCATCGCTGGTTTCCATCCGCGTAGGATGAGGGAGTTGCCCACGACGCTGACCGAAGAGAGCGACATGGCGGCGGCTGCAAAGGCGGGCGGGAGAAGCCACCCCGTCCACGGAAACAGGACGCCCATCGCCAAGGGAAGGCCGATGAGGTTGTAGACGAAGGCCCAACCCAAGTTGGTGCGAATACGAGCCATGGTGGCTCGGCCCAGTTCGAGGGCGGCCACGGCGTCGGCCAGGTCGTTGCGAACGAGCACCATGTCAGCGCTTTCAAGGGCGATTTCGCTGCCAGCCCCCATGGCGATGCCAACGTTGGCGACCGTCAGGGCGGCGGCGTCGTTGATGCCGTCACCGATCATCGCAACCACGCCGTCCTCCTGCAAGCGGCGCACGTGTTCGGCCTTCTCATCGGGTTTGATCCCGGCCACGACCTCGGTGATGCCGACCGTTTCGGCCACCGTCTGAGCGACTTCTTCCCGGTCGCCGGTCAGCATGACCACCTTGATGCCCGCTTGCTTGAGGCGACGAATCGCCGCTTCTGAGGTTTCACGAATGCGGTCGCTGAACTCCAGCCAGCCGAGCAGACGCTGACCTTTCGCGACCAGAACGACCGTGGTGCCGCGACGGGCGCGAACGGCGATCTTCTCCTCTACATCATCAGGGAGGTCATTGAGCAATTCATCCATCAGTTCGAGGTTGCCGACGGCCACGGCTTCACCGTCGAGGCTGCCCACGAGGCCGAGGCCGGGGAAGGTCCGAACGTCCTTCACGTCGGGACGTGCGTAGCCGAGGTTCTCCCACGCAGCGTGAACAGCTCCGGCGATGGGATGGGTGGATTCAACCTCGAGGGAGGAGGCCAAGCAGAGCAATTCTTCCACGTCGCTGTCGAGAAGTTCGATGTGGCTGACACGGGGTGAGCCCGAGGTGATGGTGCCCGTCTTGTCGAGCACGACCGTGGTGGTGGCGTGGGCTTGCTCGAGGGCTTCGATACCCTTGATGAGCAGGCCGTAGCGAGCACCGCGACCGGTTCCTACGACCAGTGCGGTGGGCGTGGCGAGGCCCAAGGCACACGGACAAGCGATGACCAACGTGGACACGAGCACCATGACGGCCATCTCAACCGGTGTCATGCTGCTGTTCGGGGCGAGGGTGTCAGCCATGAACCACCAGACAGTTGCGGCCAGCACGGCGGCCACAACGACCACGGGAACGAACACCGCCGAGATGCGGTCAACCAGCCGCTGAATCGGCGCTTTGCCTATCTGCGCTTCGTCAACCAGTCGAATGACCTTCGCCAGCATGGTGTCGCCCACGAGGGCGGTGGTGCGCACCAGCAGGGTGCTGTCGAGCACGACGGTGCCAGCGGTCACCGTGTCGCCCGGTGATTTGCGAACCGGAAAGGACTCGCCCGACATCATGGATTCGTCCAGCGTGGCGTCCCCTTCCTCCACCACAGCGTCCAGCGGAACCGTTTCTCCAGCCCGAACTTTCAGCAGGGTGTCGCGGGCAATCGCCTCCACCGGTGTTGCCACGGTTCCTTCGTCCACGATCACCCAGGCTTCCTTGGGTTGCAGACGCATTAGGCTGTGAACGGCGTCCGTTGCCTTGAGCTTCGCTCTCGCTTCGAGGTAGTTGCCGAGCAGCACAAAGGCGATGATGAACGCTGCACCGTCAAAGAACACGTGGTCGGCCATGCCGACAAACTCGGGCAAGAAGGTCAGCACCGGGGCGAGGGTCACCAGCGACGACCAGAGCATGGCCACGGTGGTGCCGAGGTGAACCAGCACGTCCATGTTGGCCGCCCCTCGTCGCAGGGAAGCCCAAGCGTTGCGATGGAAATCAGCCCCCGAAAAAGCGTAGACCGGCAGGGCGGCGAGCATGGCGAGGGTCAAACGGAGGTCAAGCGGCCCCAGTGAACCCATGTCGTCCAACAGCATCGAGAGCACAAAAACAGGAACGGCGAGGGCAAAGGCCAGGCCAACCTTTCGCCGTTGAGCGGCCACCTTTTCCTCGCTGATGCGACGTGCCTTGAGGGCGGGAACGAGTTCGCTGGCACCAAAACCAGCGGCTTCCACGGTGGCGATGCAGGTCCCCCGGAGTTCGTCTGAACGAGGTGTGTCAAGGGTGATGATCGCCTTCTCAAGAGGGAGGTTGACGCTGACGCTTGCCACACCGTCCACGCCCGACAGCACCCGTTCGACCGACGCCACACAAGCCGCACAGGACATGCCGGTGACGCTGAGGGAAAGTTGGCGTTCGTCCATGTCGCTTCACCTCACGTGTTCCAGCATGCCCTTTCCTGATTGAACGTCTCAGCAACATTCGTTGCGCGAACAGCAATCACCTTCTTGCCAGGCTTCGTCCATGCTCACGCATCCGCAACCGCAGGTGCACAACCAGCCGACGCTGTCCCATCCTTTGCCTCCGTCCGCACGGATGTAGAGGCGTTTCATCTTGCAACCGCAGGTGCACTTCTCAGCGACGACGCGTGCCATGGTTGGCCGAATTATGTAGTCAATATAAACCCGCCGTTTTGACTACAATACTATGTGCCCGCGGAATTTTTACCTGAATAATCGTTAGATAGCAGCAAAAGGGTAGACAACTATGGACGACCCTACGGCGCCCCCCAACCAAACCGTTTGGCCTGCTCAGGCACCGAACGAACCAGCCGCCTCACCGGTCATGCAACCGATGAACACGATTGCCTCCGCACCGAGCAGTCAGCCAACGCAGTCCTTTCATGGTCAACCGATGGCGATGGGCGGAGTTCCCCAGCAGGTGGTTTACATCCCGCTCAGTTATACTCCACAGCCCAACTACAGAACATGGTCCTATGTGGCCATTGGACTTGCCATTGCCGGAGCGTTTTTCGGCACCTTCCTCGGCATCGCCCTCAATCAACCCGTGCTTGGAGAAGCGTTGAACTCGCTGTTGTGCTGTGGTGGATTCACCGCTGCTGTTTTCCTTGATGTTGCCTACTACAAGGGGAAGGCCGACTGGCAAAGCGCCAACGGCATGTCGAACACCGGTTCAGTCGTGAGCATGGTCATCGAAGCGCTGGTCGGTGTCCTTTGTGTGTTGTTCCTCGTGTTTGCATTCATCGGTTTGGCTTCTGGAATTTGAGCGACCTCAGTTTGGGGCCAAGTCGAGGCTGCCCGACCACAGATCCAGTCCACGAAGCCGGCACGGGAAACGCTGGCCCAGTCGGAGGACGGTCGGGTGCTCGCCGTTGTGGTCGGGTTCAGCCACGGTGACCTCGAGGCCGTGGTCGTCCACCACCAAGCGCCGCTTGCCGCCGAGTTGACGCAGGTGCATGCGACCTGAAACCGCACCGTCATCGGCCAAATCGAGGAAGACCCACACCCCTCGCATGCCGGTGACCCGAGCGTTGTAGGAGGTGGCGACCGACGCATCGGAGGGGCCTTCATCGCCCAGTCGTCCACCGTTCATCAGGTGGACGTGGTAGGCGTTGGCCACCAGTTCCCACTCCATGCGCTTGGCCGCCAGCCCTGGTTCGCTGCAGTGTTCGGCCAGCCGTGCGGTTTCGGCCGTGTCGTGGACCCAGTCTCGGCCGTGAATGTAGGCCTTGAGTTGGCGGTGCGTCATGAGGTCGGGGTAGCGACGAATCGGCGAGGTGAAGTGCACGTAAGCGTCCAAATTCAGACCGAAGTGGCCGCCGTTTTCCTCGTCGTAGCGGGCTCGCTGCATGAGCTGGAAGAGCCCTTGGTCGACGATGCGACGGGTTGTTTCCGTCAACTCACTGGCGGCAGCCTGAGCGTCCTGAAGCGAGGTCAAAATGCCGTTGCGGGCCTCGGGGTCAATGACGCCCGAGAGGTAATCGGGCACGGATTCCCCGTACTCGGCTGCTGCTTCTTCCATGCCCGAGAGGTCGATGCCACCGCCGCCCAAACTTGCCCAGTCGCCAAGCATGTCTGCGAGTTCGTCGGTCTCGCTTTCACCGTGCTTGCGCAGACTGGGCATGGGCAGTTGAATCCCAATGTCCAAGGCCGCCAACTTGGCATTCAATCCCTCCACTTCGGGCCGGTCGGGCGGGGCGTGGCAGCGCCACGGAAGCGGGGCGCCAGCGGCGCCGAGCAGGTGGCCGACTGCGGCGTTGGTGGCGACCATGAAGGACTCGATCATCCGCGTGGCCTCGTTGGGCCACTTCACCTCCACACGCAGTTCGTCTTCGCC
>CAXRAL010000058.1:0-6064 GCA_964228815.1 Candidatus Poseidoniaceae archaeon | reverse complement strand
GGTGTCTCAAATTTCTCTCAACAGCATATAGAGGAAATATCTTCAGCAGGACTTCCACTGCCTGAAGCGAATCAAATTGAACTTCACCCCTGGTCCCAAAAAACACCGTTGCTCGAATTCATGAATTCTAACAACATTGTTCCGATTGCATACTCAAGCCTACTCCCCTTGCCTTCATGGCGTGGAAATGCGCCACCCGATGTCATGGGAAATCCATCAAATGCTGGAAAAAAACCTGAGATGTTCGATAGCGATGACACCGATGTTCAGTTCTTTAGCCAACTCGCAGAAAAATACAGTGCGACCTCTGCTCAAATTCTCTTGAAGTGGGCTATTCAACGAGGTTTTGCTATCCTTCCAAGAAGCACAAACCCTGTACGAATGGAAGAGAATTTCAGATTTGACCACTTTGATCTCAACGAGGATGAGATGGCGGTGATGAATGACATGGACAGAGGCAAAGGGATGGCTTGGGGGCCTGTTGTCATGGACCCGATTGATGCAAACTAAATGCTCTAATGAAACACATCTAATCAAAGGGGTCCCCTCTGGTTAGTCATTTTAACTAATGTAGACTGAACCAAGGTCTGTGCTCTTTGGTTTTCGAGTTCTCTTCTGAAATACAGAATCTTGGTTTCAGCAGGGCATTATTGCCAAGATTAGAAGTTCCCCTTGCGTCATTTGATTTTTTATATCAAGGCACGGAATTGTCGCTATGGGCGACAAGGTGCTGAGAGCAGTTTTCCTCAGTTCTTTGATGATGATTCTATCGCTGTCAGTAGGGATGACACGGCTGAATGAGTTGAATGAGAGTAACACGACATCGAATTCAGATTCTCAACCTCAAGACAGTGCATGGAATGTTGAAGTGTTTCCGATATCCAACAGCGATTGTGAGTCGATTGATCTTTCCTCTGAAATCACATACTATACTTGTAGGTCTACACACCCCGACGCCGGCTCATTTTACGCTGTTTTTGATGGCCAAAAAATGAATTATTTCAACGACGCTAACTTCGGAGTTCGCGCCCTTGAGAATCATGCCATAACGCTGGACCAAAACGGGCATGTCCATTTAGCCTATATCTCGAAGACCTGGATGACCTATGGAAGCGATCCTTTAGGTGCTGGCTACGAAGTCCACAGCGTTCATTACGCTTATTTTAATGGAACGAGTTGGCAGAATCGGGTGGTCATTTCCGATTCAACAGAAGAACGTTCATGGTGGGCTGAGAGTTTCGGTTCGCTTCAATTGGCAGTTGAAACCGGCGTTGAAGTCCATTTGACATACGTCCATCGGCTCGACGAAGGAAGTATTGTTGATTATATCAGGCATTGGAAATTGGAAAATGAAGAAACAATGAACATCACAATTACATCAACGCCTTGGAATGGCAACGAATTGACCCCCACATTCTTGGAAATGAACTCTCAAGGCAGATTGTATCTGACATACTACAACAATGACAACTTGGCGCTGATGGTCAAAAACCCGAACTCGACAGCGTGGTTTGGGAGCGAAATTGACATCGCGAGCGAAATTGCTCTCCCGATGTGGTCTGATGATCGTCGAAGTTTTGCTCCCCATTCCTCCGTATTAGGACTCAATGAACAGCTCCACATTTGTCATTACGATACGGAGACTGAAGCACTCATGTATACCACCAATTCAAGTTCCTTGACGCAATTTGCATTGAACGAGGTTCCGATTCAATGGTCAACCACGACCATCAGTGTGAATTCGTCAATTCAAACAGGAATGTTGTGTTCATTGGAGGTTGATCACAATGGAGATGTCCATCTGTTTTATGCTCACCACAATGACAATCAATCTGCTCTATTTCATGCAGTTCTTCACGACGGTTCTTGGTATTTGAGCGAACTTTACAACGACCTAGGATGCGAACAAAATGGTCTCAGTTGCTACTCCGGTTCCTTGCCAATTTATTCTGATTCCAAGGCATACGTGCGCTTGGGCGATGAAATGTTACAAATCAGCTGGGACGAAGACTATGAGAATCGAACCGATTATGATAATGATGGTGTGATCAATCGTGATGATGCTTTTCCGTTTGATGACAGCGAACAGTCAGATTATGATTTGGATGGTATTGGGGACAATGTAGACATAGATGACGACAATGATGGCGTTGATGACCTTACAGATCTGTTTCCATTGAATGAACTTGAGCAGATTGATAGTGACGGAGACGGGATCGGAGATTATGCTGATTTAGACGATGATAACGACGGATATGCCGATGAAGTGGATAAGTTCCCGGTGGATTCTACTGAAAACAATGACACAGATAGCGATGGAATCGGAAACAATGCCGACACTGATGATGACGGTGATGGATGGTCAGACACTGTTGAAGGTGAATGCATGAGCGACCCGCTCAACAAGACCGATACGCCACCTGATCTGAATTCCAACTCAATTTGCGATCTGATTGAAAATTACACATATGTGCCTGAAACTAAAACTGAACAAAGCAGCAACACGATGCTGTTTGCTACAGCGGGAATTTTTCTCCTCATTCTTTCAGCTCTTGTGGTCCTGATTTTGAAGCGTTCAAAGAATGAAGATGAGGATTGGTTCGAAGAAGAGGAAGAACTGTATGAAGAAATGACGAGATCATCTCCACCCGTGGCGAAGAATGACTTTCCCACTGCAGTCACATCTCGAGCCTACCCAGACCATGTTGATTCTTGGGAAGATCTCCCGGATGGAGAATGGTTGGAAAATGATGATGATGGCACCCATTGGTACCGCACCAACGATGGAGTACACTGGTACTCAACCGACGACGGCTATCGAGTCTGGGATGAATCATAACGAATGATACACAGGATAAGCTAAGGGTCGATGCAGAAACCCTCCGATTCAGTTTGACCCAATGAATGGGTAAGCAGTGGGTCGAATCACTCGCTACATTCTGATGCACCGTTGCGTCAGTCGTTGTCGTCGTCTTCGTTCATGCCGACGATCTCGTAGTTGGACGGGAAGAGCGCCACGGCCACACCGAGGACGAGGGCGAGGAAGCCCCAGTTGAAGCGCTGCTGAACGAAGAGCAACTCGAGGGCGAGCACGACGAGGAGCAGACCGCCGATGTTGGAGGTCCAGACGAGCGTCTTGAATGTCGAGAGCGAGACGCCTTGCGTCCCTTCCTTACGGTAAGGTCCAAATTCGCCTCCAAAGCGTTGTGCGGTTGGGTCTTTTCCTTTCTTTGACATGGGGTTCACCTCATCGATCGATCATCGTGATGGCGTCGGTCGGGCACGCAAGGACGCACAGTCGGCAGCCCGTACAAGCGTCTCGAATGATCTTGGCCTTGCGGTTGCTCTCCACCGACATGAGCGGGCTGAGCACGTCCACGTGGTAGAGTTCAATGGCGTCGTCGTCGCACACGATGGTGCACTGGTCGCAGCCGATGCACTTGCGCTCCTCGACAAAGGCCACCGTTCCTTCACCGCCTTTGGTGTTGGCACGCTGTTCGCCTCGTTGTCGGTTGAGGGCGGTGCGAATCTTCAGCGCCTCTTGCTCACGGCGCTTACGCAACTCGTCAGCACCGGTCATGCTGAACCCTCGGGCGTAGGTTCCCCTTCAAACTTGGCAACGCACAAGTTAACCAGCAGGTCGCCAAAACAGTAGAAGGCGCCCACGAGAAGCGGAGGGTTCCACGCCGTCAATCCCGTCCACGGGACATCCGACGCCCATGTCCAATTCCCGAGGTAGGTGCCCCAGAGTTCCATCGCCAGGGCGGCCCACGCCATGGCGGCATAGAGGCGAGGTTGAGGCCCCCACTGTGTGAAGGCGAGCACGAGCACCAGCATGACCACACCCGAGGTGTCGCCGCCGGTCCATGCACCGTAGGCCACGAGGGGAACGAACGGCATGAGAGCAGGCATGGCCATGGATTCCCGCATCTTGTGGGCTGCACGTCGTCCGAGATCAAACAGGAAGTAGTGGCCAGCGGGGACGAACAGCGGCATGAAGTCCCGCTGGTATTCGTAAATCAGCCACACTTCCGAGAAAAACAGCTCCATCGGGGTGGCGAGGGCGACCACCGTCAGCATCTCGATGCGCTCTTTTCGGTCGGCCACCCTGTAGACGTAGGCAAAGAGGCCCCAGCACCAAAGGTTGACCGGCCATTCCGCCATGCTGTCGGGAAGAAGGCCTGCAACACCCGTAGCTGAAATCCACAAGCCAACGGCGATGGTGGTGATGTACAACCACACGCGCTGGCTCATACTCCGGCCACGGCCCGCTGGCTTTCATTCTGTTGCATCGGGTTGGATTCCCTCATGCCTTCCATGCGGCGGCTTCGGCGCCCATGGCGATCATGCTGAGTTCGGCCACAAGTGCGTGCCAACTGTGTGCTTCCTTGCCGTAGGGATTTTCGCTGCCTTCGTAGTTCTCAAAGCGAGCGCTGGGTGAATTGAGGTTGTCCATGTCGGATTTCTTGGCGTTGATGCGGTAAAACCACGACGCTGCCTCGCCGTCCACCAGGTACACCACCGGCTCAAGGGTCTCCCCCTCTTCGGTGGCCAGTGCTGTTGGAATCCCTTCTTGGATGAGGAAGTTGTCCACTTTCGCACCTCCCTTGGCGTAGCGAAGTTTGTTCGCTTTGCGGTTGGAGAGGTTGAGGATTTGCTCGCCTTTGGTCAGCATCATCACGCCAAGACCGTAGGTCCCGCTGTCGTTCTTGATGACCACCGTTGGTTCTCGCTCAATGCCAAGGGAACGGTATTTCTCTCGAAGTCCGTTGAGGAAGTCGTCAATTTCGCCTGCCAGTTTGATGCGGCACGCCTCTTCGGTCAGGCATTTGTCTTCGGAGACAAACCAGTCCGGCATCAAATGCCACGGGTCAATGTCGATGAGTTCAGCCATCTCGAGAATGTACGGTCGCAGGGCTTCGTAGTGCTGAGACTTCCGCCTTCGGTACCAGCCCATGTGAGGCGGCGGGGTGATGTTGGTGCTCTGCACGCCGGGGATGTCGCCATCGGTCAGGTCGTTGTTGAGCAAGATGAGGTCGGGTTTGGTTCCGTTCACGGTCAATTCATCAGCATCGTTCAGGGCGACGTCTGTCAACATCAAGGGCCCGGAGATGCCGTGAACAGATTCCAGCCCGTTGAGGTCGGGCGAACCCACCGTGCAGGTGTAACCTGCCGTTTCGATCATGGCCTTGATGGTGGCGATGTTCTCGACGTAGCCTTGGTTGCGGGTGTGGCTCTCGGGGTAGATGTGGACCCACGAGCAGTCGGGGTGGGTGCGGTTGATGTGGTCCTTGAACAGCGTTGAGAGTTCGGCGAGGTTCTCCTTGGAGACGTTGTTGAATCCGGCTGGGAAGTGGTTGGCGTCCACCACGCCAATCTTCCAACCTGCATCCCGGACGTCAACGCTGCCGTAGACTGGGATGGGGACTTCGCTCCGTTTTTGCTTCATCCAAGCGGTGATTTTGTCGCGCATTGATTCGAGTCGTTCGGTTTGTGTTCGCAGGTTCATGGGGAGATCACCTCAGCAATCAGGTCGTCAATGGAGTGGGAGGTTCGATGGTGGCCGTCCTCTCGCAGGTGGAGCGATTCAAACAAGCCCAGGCCCAACGCCAGTTCCTCTTGGCCTTTGAGGACAGGGGCCCACTGGCTGTAGTGTTCCAGCAGTTCTTCGGTTTGCGAACGGCGGTCGGTGAGGAATTGCTCGAGCATGGAAGGCGAGGTTGCCCGACCTGCCGGGAGTTTTGGCCGGCGCACAATGTCCTTGGGCAGACGAGTCAAGTCAGCCGCCTGTCGAAGGGCGGCTTTCTCCTCTCGACCTGCACCCCGCTTCCAGTCCGCTGGCAACGTGTAGGATGCCGCTCGGTGGTGGCTGCCCAAGAACGGGACACGCACCTCGAGGGAATGCGCCATGGAGTGGCGGTCAACCAACCTGAGTTGGAAATTGCTTAACTGGCCGTGTTCCAGCTCAAAATTGAGCATGGTTTGCAGGTCACCCGTGATGGTCTCAGGGTCGTGAGCAGCTGAATACCAGCCTTCTTCACGAGTTAGACCGCCGTTGAGCAAG
>CAXRAL010000057.1:0-12375 GCA_964228815.1 Candidatus Poseidoniaceae archaeon | reverse complement strand
GAATGGAGGTGACGCGTTGGGTTGCGATGCTCTCCAACCACGCCCGAACATCCTCGCCGGTGAAACGGAATGAACCCATGTGTGAGACGTCGAACAACCCGGCCCCGGACCTTGTTGCAAGGTGTTCGTCCTTGATGTTCGCATACCAAATCGGGAGTTCGAAGCCGTGAAAATCCACAATGTTTCCGTTCAAAGCTAGGTGTTCCTCGTACAGGGCGGTTCGCACCGGCGGCTGGTCGCTCATATCGTTTGCTCGGACGCTCGGCTCAATAAACATCCGTTGCCGTTCAATTGGCGGCAGGAAGGCCTCTGAGGATTTCCTCGCCGTGATGAAGGACGCGCTCAAGGAAGCGGTCAAGCGTGTTGCGGTCAACGCTCTGATTGACCACCACCATGCGAATCACCACATCTTCACCGATGTTGGACCGGCTGACCATGAAGGATCCTTCTTTCATCAATCGGTTTCGAATTTCTGTGTTGAGGTCGTTCAAATCTACGCCGTCATGGTCGCTCAAGTATCGGAAGCAAACGTTGGTCCACATGCGACTCGACATCATCTCGAGGGAGGGATGGGCCTCGATGGACGCCTGGACGTACTCTGCGTCGGCCATTCTGGTGTCGACCATCTCAGCCCAACCTGCATCGCCACGAGCCCGCCACTCAAGCCAGAGCTTGAGCGCATCGTTTCGCCGAGCACACTGTAACGAGTAGCGGCCCAAGTCGTCCAGCTCGGCATCGCTGTGGAACAGGTAGTGAGCGACGTTGGTGTGGTCGCAGAGGCGACGAAGCACGAGCGGATCCTTGATGACAAACGCACTGCAAATCAACGGGACACCCATCATCTTGTGGGCGTCCCAACAGACGCTGTCAGCCTTGTCGACACCGTCCATCAGCCGACGATGTTCGGTCGAGAACAAGCAGGTCCCGCCCCAAGCAGCATCGACGTGCAACCACAGACCTTCACGGTGGGCGATGGTGGCCAAAGCGTCAATGTCATCGTACGCACCACGAACGGTGGTGGCAGCCGTCGCCACGACACACAGCGGGCGCATGCCTTCATGCCTGGCGAAGGCGATTTCTTCCTCCAATCGGTCGGGCCGCATACGACCGTTCTCATCGCATTGGACCTTGATGATGTTTTGATGGCCAATGCCAATCACATTGGCCGCCATGAGCACGGAGTAGTGAGCCTCTGCAGAAACGAAGATCACAGTTGATCGCCCGTCGAATCCACGCTTCGTTGAACCCGGGAGCAAGTGCTCTCTGGCGCACAACATGCCGAGCATGTTGCCGTTCGAGCCACCGGTGGTGAAGGTACCAAAACCGTCAGGAAAGCCTACCATCTGAGACATTCGCTTGAGAATCGTCTGTTCAATGACGGTGGCGATGGGGGAAAGTTCGTACGTATACATTGAATTGTTCGTCAGCGAGGCGACGACTTCACCAGCAAAGGCCGGTAGCGACAGACCGCCCCAAAGCGGGTTCATGAACTCAGAACGATGGGTTTTGACGCTGTTCGAAATGAAGGTGTCCAGATCGTCAAGCACAGCATTGAGGCCGTGCCCTTCCAAGGGGAGTTGGACGTCCAGCGTCTTACGCATGGTGCTCAGGCTGGCCGCTGGATTGACCCGCATGTCGGTGTCCTTGGAGGCGATGTAGGCCACGAGGCGCTGAGCGACTTCGTCAATGAATGCCGCCGTTTCCATGCCCCTCAGTTGCTTTCTCTCCGCGGGTCGCTTATGAGTATGTGTATGGTGAGAAATGAATCGATTCTGTTCGCTTTTTGCCAAGTTTTTCATTCTCGGCAGCCCCAAACTACGACAGTTGATGAGGGTTGCATTTCCAAAACCCATGTTGAATAAAATGAAGATAGAGGGGCAAATAGGAGGGCTTTTTCTCTAAAATTCTTGGGAATTTGCCGTCTCCAATAACGGGAAAAATAGGCCCCGATCCATGTCAAATTTGGCATCCTTTCGACGGGATTTTACTGCATGGTTCGGGCCGAAAGAGCACCAAAAGCCTTGATTTTATGATTCATCATGCATAATTCGCCAGCAAGGTTGAATAATTCCCCGCCACAGGAAAGACCATGCTGGGACAGATTGGTGGCCGTTGGTTGGACCGCTTGTTGCAACAAATGAGCAAAGAACTCAGGGCTCAAGGTTGGACGCAAATGCAAATCGCAAGGGCAACGGGTTCGACGCAAAGCACGGTCTCCCGTCAAATCAGTAAACCTGTGATTGAACTGGGCGCTACGGCCGACGAAGTTATGATCGACGGTTGGTCAAAAGAACTCGCAGCCTCCATGGCGCAGTACGGCCCTGAGGCCATGGTCGTCCGGCAACGGTTGGTGTTTGAACTTCAATTCGGTGGCGGCCAAGCCCTTCGCTACGACAAAACCCTCACCGGCATGGACCTCGACGAGGACCAATCCTCCAAGGCGTTGATTCGTCGTCTTGATTGGGCGACAGGGCGGCTTGATTTGCGCCGACTCAAGCCGTACATGCCGGCGGTAGGCATGAACATCGCGACGTGCCTACCAGAAGCGAGCGGCATCGGTGAAGTTGCAGCCTACCCTGGTCGAATGACGTTGGTCGATGGTGTCCTTCGCCGGCATGAGACGCCCGAATTTGGAGCCTCAAGCCACCTAGCGAACATGCTCATTCAGGCCAAGGCCGTTGACGGAGAAAAGACGGCGATTCTCAACCTTCGACCGCCAACCCTTGACGGAATGGTGGATCAAGGTGACATCAACTACATTTCGGACGAGCTTGATTACCGGCTTGGCCATGCCAACAAGGGCAATCTGCAGCCTCACCAAGGGCGACTTGACATTGTGTTGGACGAGGGGGCGTTTGGTTGGGAGCCCTCCCTGTACATTCTCGGGCCTAACCCCATGGATCTGGTCGACAGAGCGCACGCCATTATCGATGCGATGAACACGGAGTGACCTACATGAGGAACGCAATACTACTGACCATTCTGCTCATGCTGACGACGCCTCTTACAGGGTGCCTCGAACGAATTGAGCCCATCGTTGCCGACGAGACAGGCGAGTGCTTGGTACTCGAACCAGGGCGGGCATCGGATGGCAAACTCCGCATCCTCACCTACGACATTGCGGCCTTTTCCGATGAAATGCTGGCTGAATTCACCAATCAAACAGGGTATGAAATCGAGATGATTCGAACCGATGATTCCGGTGGTATTCTCGAACAACTGCTGCAAACCCAGCAGGCACAACAAGCCGATTTGGCCATCGGGCTGGACAACACATATCTCCAAACCGCACTCAACTTCTGCCTCCTTCAAGCTCACGAAACCAATGTTGCGGGCATCTCCGAAACGGCTCTCGAACCCTACAGCGGCCCGCTGGCCTTGCCGTTTGACCGCGGCGATGTTTGCCTCAACTATGACGAAACCCGAGTGGACGGTTCCAACCTCACGGTGCCAACTTCCCTCTGGAACCTCACCGAACCCGAGTGGAACGGCCTCACCGCCTTCCCTTCACCGGTCACCTCCTCCCCCGGAAGGGCCTTCATGTCGGCGACCATCGATTATTTCGAGAACGATGAGGACAACACGACGGATGCTTTCGACTGGTGGAAGGCCATGGCAAACAACGGAGCCATCTTCACAAGCGGCTGGACCGAAGCATACGAAATTTACTACAGTGGTGGCTACGGCGAATGGGTGGAAGGGCACCTTGGTGATGCTGCGATGACGGTTTCTTACTGCCATTCTCCTGGCGTTGAGGCCTTTTACGGCGGCAACTGGACCAAGTCCACGTCCCTCACACTGCCACGCTCCTCCTTCCACCAGGTGGAATATGCGGGTGTGATCAACGGCGGCACCGAAATTGACGCAGCCAACGCTTTCATCGCCTACCTACTCTCTGAGGATGTTAATCGAAACATGCCGGAGAACAACCTGATGCAATCGGTCTTGGTCAACGCTACATGGCCAGCTACCGACGGCTATGCCTACCATACGGATACGCCCACACTGAACGCTGAAATTTCCAACGAGCGCATCGCCGATGAAATGGAAGCATGGCTCTCGGATTGGAAGGAAGCCACACAGTGAGGCGTCGTTCATGGTCACCCATTCGGTGATGCGAACCGGTCGCATCCCTGTTACCCATTGGTTGGCCGTTGTGTTGGTGATCGCTCTTGGCTTATTTCCAATCACGTTGGCCCTGCTGCGCCTGTGGGCCGTCACCGGCATCTCACCCGTGCAGGCGTTGTTCACCGTTCATCAGCAACCCGGAGCGATGGAAGCCCTTCGTTTCTCCATGATGGAAGCCTTTGTATCGACCGTGGTCACGGTCGGACTTGGATTACCCATCGCTTGGGGGTTCGGCCGATACCAGTGGCGACACCTTCGTTTGAAGCGAGCCTTGCTCTTTCTTCCGTTCGTGACGCCGCCCATCGTGGCTGCCGTCGGGTTTCTTGCTCTGCTCTCACCGGACGGTCTTGTTTACCGCTTGGGACTGGACATGCGCGGTGAAACCGGATGGGTGGGGTGGATCGCTTCCACCACCGGCTGGGCACACCCGGGCCATTTTGTGGCCTTGGTCGTCGCTCACGTGTGGTTCAACCTCTCACTGGTGGTACGGTTTGTTGAGCCAGTGGTGGCCCAACTTGACCCTGCTTGGGAAGAGCAGTTGGCCCTCCTTCCGGCCGGGCAATCTCGCACGGGGCGACTTCAACACCTCTGGCTGCCGGTGCTTGGACCTGCGACGTTGGTCGCCGCCACGTACACGTTTTTCTTCAGTTTCACATCGTTCGCCCTGGTCAAATACCTCGCGCCGTCGTCCAACACGATGGAGTCCTTGCTGGGCGAAGTGGGCGGTTCTGCAGGCATTGCGGGCTACCAAGTTGAAACGAGTTTGGCAGTGTTGGCCATCGCCACCTGCCAAATGCTGCTGATGCTGGTGATGCTCATCATGGCGGGCCGATTTGAACGTCGCCACAGTCAGGTCCTCGCCCTGCACCACGAATCCATGAACCGAGAGCGCCACGGTCCGCCCACACAAGCGATGTCGTGGTTTGTCAACGGGACGCTCGTCTTGCTGCTCGCGCCGCTTGTATCGGTGGTTCTCGCTTCCTTTCGGGTCCGTTCGACGGGGCCATCGGGACCCGGCACACAGTGGACGCTGGAAGGTTGGCGGCGTGCTTGGAGCGGTGATTTCTCCACGGTGCCGTTGATGGATGCGCTGACGAATTCACTCAATTACGCCGGTTTTACGGTGGTGATCGCCCTGCCACTCGGTTATGCCGTCGCTTCATGTTTGGTGGCGCTGCGCCAGCGGGGTCGAAGGAAAACGGCAGGCGTGTTGGACTCACTGTGCATGCTCCCGCTGTCCATGTCGGCTGTGATGGTGGGTCTGGGCATGGTGGCGGGCATCCTGCGATGGTTCCCCGAGATGTTTTCGTTCCCTTACCTCCCTGTGGTGCCGCACATCATGCTCGTGCTGCCCTTTGTCATCCGATTGATGGTGCCGGCCATCGAACGCATCGACCCTGTGTTCGCCGAACAGGCATCGCTCCTTTCCATGAAACCGCTGGCGTTTTGGTGGCACTCCCGTGGCTCGTTTTTGGTGGTGCCTGCGACCATGGCGGCCTCGCTTTGTCTCGCCTTCTCCTTGGGAGAGTTTGGTGCCACGTTCCTCATCGTTCGCGTTGGTTCATGGGATTCGTTGTCCATCATGGTGGACCAAGTCGCGTCACGTCCGAAATTTGACCCTTACGTGTTTCCCACCGCCATGGCGCTCGCCACCATCTTGATGGTGGTGACCCTGCTGGTGTTGGCCATCAACGAGCGCGCACGTGCCTGGAGGACCCGACATGATGTTTGAACTGCTCAATGGAACGGTTCGCCTGGGAGACTGGACGGTCTTTGACGGATTGAACCTGACAGTTGAAGACGGTGAAATCGTGTCAATTCTCGGACCCAGCGGTTGCGGGAAAACCACCTTGCTCAGGGCTTGCTGTGGTCTTGAACGCCTTGAACAGGGCAACCGCCGCCTCGGTGGCAGCCTGCTTCCTGTTGACACCATCGTCCCCGAAATCACGATGCTGTTTCAGCAACCCGTGTTGTACCCTCACCTGAACGTAGGCCAAAACATCGCCCTGGGGGCGGGAAACACCATCCCCAAGAAGGCATTGTCAGTGAAGGTGGACGCCGTTCTGAACGCCGTTGGTCTGGAAGGTTTCAACCATCGAGGGACGGCAGGTCTCTCGGGAGGTGAAGCACAACGGGTGGCCTTTGGTCGAGCCTTGCTCCAGGAGCCCAAGGTGATGCTGCTCGATGAGCCATTTGCATCAGTGGACGTCGAGCGCCGAATGGCACTGGCGACCATGACGCGGACCCACCTCAAAGAGCGAGCGATCACCACCGTCCATGTGACCCACGACCGTGAGGAAGCCAAGGTTCTTTCCGACCGCATCATTGAATGGAACGACTTGGTGGGTTCAAATAGCGAGGACGGCAACGATGGTGAAGAATGACTGGCCCGTCCTCGACCGATGGTGGCCGCAACGCCTCGAATGGAGTCGGCCACATTACGCTGGTTTCCTGCTAACGGTCTTCCTGCTGCTTGGAGCGCTGCCATACGTGCTCATCAACCGCCTCTCGGCGTGGCGAGGCACCACCGTCATCGAAGTATCCTTCCCCTTTGACTGGGACATCCCCTACGTGCCGGCGTTCGTGATTCCCTACTACTCCTTCTACCTCTACTTCCCCATCGCCGCCTGGATTGCAGCCCATGAATCGGTCCGAAAACAGGGGATGCTCTTCTTCCAGCGTATGCTGGCCCTCACGTGGCTGGCCTTTGTGGCGTTTCTTGCCTTCCCTTCGGAAATTCGACTTCGCTCGCAGGCCGTCGGGGCTGAAGGCCTCTTTGGGGCATTGATGGACGAGATGCACAAGGCCGATGCGCCGTACAACGCTTGGCCCAGCCTCCACGTCATGCAAAGTGTCCTTGTCGTTCTCTTCGTTCGTTATGCCCTCAAGCGACGGGAACGCTGGTCGTTCTTGCTGTCTGTGTTCTCTTGGACGGCCTGCGCGACACTCGTGGCGTCAACGGTCCTCATCAAGCAACACTACGTGTTTGACGGCCTGCTGTCCATTGCCATCTGCGCCGTGATGTGGCACTGGTGGATTCGCCCCGCCCTCAACTGAACAGGGCGTTGACGGCCTCGGCGTTGGTGAGGTAAATCGTCAGACCAACGCCGGCCATGATCATCATCCACGAACCGATCATCTTGATGTGGCCGGTGGCTCGTCGAAGGAAGTTGATCATCACTTGGCGACCCATGCCAACAAGCATGGTGACGGCGATCATCAAAATGAGTAGCCCGACCATCAGCCCAGCGATGCCGAAGCCAATGGCGGTCGTTCCGAGCGTGCTGAGGAAGATGACAAACGGCAACACAGCGGCGGCCGTGCAGTCAATCGATGCTGCGGCGTAGCCGATGCCATAGAGGTACATGTTGCGCCGTGGCGTGAACGTTTCGTCGGCCTCGGTGGTGCTGTACTTGTCGACGAGATTCTGGACGAAGCCCATGACGTGCGAGGTGATACCGAGCAGCATCATCGAGCCGAGCACAACGAGGAGTAAGGCGATGAAGATGGCGATGTAGTGAATGATGCCCGAGCTAGCGAACGCCTCTCCCATGAGCAAGGCCACGATGCCGATGATGCCGAAGAACGTCCACATACCGAGTCCAGACAAGACACCGATGTTGAACGAACTTGGCATGCCGGTCTTGAGTTTCCCTTCTGCGATGAGTTCGTCTTCTCGAGCCCCGAGGGAAAGGTAGTACGAGATGAATCCAGGCAGCACCGGGAAAGCACACGGCGAGAAGTAAACGAGGATGGAGAGAATGAGGCCGAGGGCAAAGACAGCGGTGAACGAGGTTTCAGGCTCTTCCCATCCGATGCGGGAATCAAAGGTTTCTGAAATGTCCTCGGTCAAAGCAGTTTCAAGAATGCCGTCGAATTTTTCCCAGCCGTCAATGGGTGTTCCGGTTGCCTGTTGAGCGATGATGTAGCCTTCCTCGTCGAGAATGAGCACGACGGGTATTTGTCCCGTACCGCCCGTCGTGAACAGGCGAACGGGGTCGGCCGTTGAGCCATCCTCAAGCACGGCTGCTTCCGTGGAGCCGAAGCCCGTGGGATAGAGAGGGACGGTGTATTCGCCGCCGCTTTCGCTGAGGTAGTCCACGGATTCGCCGTACCATGCACCGTAAGCGAAGATTTTGAGGGTCTTGTTGTTGGCTGCAGCCGTGACTTGCCAGTCTTCCATTTCGTTTTCGATGTGCTCCTGAACGAGGTGACAGTTACTGCAGTCTCGTGCCATCAAGTCGAGAATAATGACGCTGCCACGGTGGTCGTTGAGGTTGAACCACCCGGTTTCATTCACGTAGCCCGCCTCAACATCGCTGCGGTTGAGCGATTCGTAGACAAGGTTGGGAATGGGTGCAGGTTCTGCGTCGGACTGGAACAACTCGTCCATGCTGTCGAACATCGAGAGGGCAGCGAACGAAATCGCCCCGAACATCACGACGGCGATAACAAACGCCTGCCACGTGTCCTTCTGCTTGAACACGCCCCAGTCGGCTTGGTCCAGAAGGCCCATACCAACAACTGAGCGCGGGTCGTAGAAGAATGTAGCCCAGCGAGGAGTTGGTGGGCTTGGCTGGAATCAACCGCTGGAGTGGTGGGCTCGGCCGGAATTGAACCGGCGATCTTCGCCATGTGAAGGCGACGTCATAACCCCTAGACCACGAGCCCCTAGGTAATCCGCCGACCCGCCCCGCGGGTATAAGCCATACCGTGGTCAACGGTGGTCGTTCAGATGCACCACACCGACCTCGAGTCGCTCGTGCGTGGGATGAACTTCCACCAGCATCACCGGCACCTCGAACACCTCGGCCAATTCTTCGGCCAGCGACAGCGGGAGTTCGATGCGCTGATGGGCGGCATCGTAGCGAAGCCAGCCCTCGGCCATGCCCAGTTCTTCACGGAGTTCGGCCATGTCCTCCTGAGCGTCTTCCAACGAGGTCGGAATCGCACCAAACAACACGGTGTCGTCGTCGCTGAGCACCTCGTAAGGTCGCAATGTGGCCTGGCCTCGGCGCTTGAAGCGGTTGCGAAGTTGCCCGGCGTCCTTGTATTTCGCCGTGCAGAATTTCAGGTGGTACGGCTTGTCAGCGGCCGCTTCTTTGAGGCGAATCGCCAGTTCAGCCGAGCCTTCAGCGGCCGCCGTGATGCCCCCGCTGAGGTTGAAGCCTCGAACGTCCATGTTCTCCTGGTTGCCCACGGTGATTTCGAGTTCGTTGAGGTTGAGGAAGGACACAGGGACGGTGGCCAAGTCGTCGAGCAACGCAAACAGCTGCGCCTCTTTGTCGGGCTCGCACGGCAACTCAACCCCAACTTCAATGCCGGACCTCGAGCACGCCTCCATGGTGGTTCGGTACTTGCTGGTCGTACCGTCGAGGAGGTGGAAGCGAATTTCATCCAACCCTGCGGCGCCGAAGTCGGCTGCTCGGTCGGGGTCAAACGGGATCGAGGTGTAAGCGTGAATGTGGTGGTCGGGGCCAAAGGCAGCCTTCAATTGTCGAACCGCTTCAAGCGTCTTTTCCAAATCAAGCATCGGGTCGCCTCCCGTGATGCCGGTGCCGGTGGCGTTCATGGCCTGGCCTTCTTCAATGACCTCCTCCCACGAAGTGCACCGACGCTCGTTGGCGAACATGTCGGGCGTTTCTCGTCGGTTTTCCGACAGCGGGCAGTAATCACATCCCCAGTGGCATTTGCCGGTGACAAACAAGACGAGTTTGCTGCCCTGCTGGCATTGAACGCACCCCTCAGCCTCACCCTCTTCCGCAGGGAGGACTTCGGTGGCCATGGGCAAACTGCGCATCAGTTTCCACCTCGTGTTTCGGCAGCTTGCGCAAGCAACCAGCGGTGAAAGCGTCGGTCCATCGTCAGTTCAGGATGAAAGGTGACGCCGAGCTTGTTGCCGTCCAGCACGCCCACGACTTCATCGCCAACCCGTGCCACTGCGGTGCAATTCACCGAACCCTGCTCAAAGCGGGGGGCACGAATGAAAACACCTGGAAACCCATCGTCGAGCAGGTCAGCACCGGAAGAAGCCACTTCCAACGGCTGATGAGAAAAGCGGTCTCGCCCAACCGGTGTTGCTTGTTTGAAGTCCGATGTAGGGGTGTCGAGTTCAACCTCAACCACGGCCTCAAAGGACTCACGTTGGCGACCCCAGGCGTTGCGAGCGATGCCTGCGGCGAGGTAGGGTGAGCGGTCCTCACCCGGAGCAGCAAGAAGGATGGCGCCGGCGCACGTCCCCAAAACAGGCCGTTCAGGATGGGCGTCCATCCACCCAAACAGGGCAGCCAGCAACGACTCGTATCGGCTGGCAATGCGCATCGTGGTGGATTCCCCACCGGGAAGCACGAGGGCGTCGAGGTCCTCGGACACGTGGTCTGCACGACGGCACTCCACGATGTCAACGGGAAGACCAAGTTCGTCAGCAGCTCCGCGAAGCGCTTCGGCGTGCTCGTGGCGGGCGCCCTGAAGCATCGCCAAACCCACACGGAGCATGATGCTGGGTCCATGCCCTTCCCTATCAGTCCAACGCTTCAGCCGAGGTGATGGGGAGGGCTTTGATACAAGCATTTCAAAGACCGTCAAGCCCACCACAGACCATGCACAAGGGTGATTGCTTCCTTGTCCCCGGGCCGGTTCGCATGAGCGATGCTTGCCTTCAAGCCATGGCCACGCCCGTGATGACGGCCCGTGGACCAGAATTCAGACAGGTGATGGCCAACCTCAATTCTGGCCTGCGTTATGCCTTCAACCTCTCACCCTCGGCGCCCGAGATGAAAACCCAATCCTGGACCGGAGAGGACGGCTACAAGGTCGTGGTCGTTTCCGGCAGCGGCACCGCCGCCATGGAGATGGTCATCGCCAACCGCTTCCGCAACAACGATCTCGTCTTGGTCCCCACCAACGGCAAGTTCGGCGAGCGAGTGGCCGACATCTGCCGTCAGTTCTGCAACGTGAAACACCTGCAGTACGAGTGGGGCCGGTCGTTTGACCTGTACGAACTGGAGCAGCAACTCGAACGTGGCTGCTACGAAGCCCTGCTCATCTGCCACAATGAAACCAGCAGCGGCATCACGCAGGATGCCGAGGCCATCGCTGAAATGTGTGAACGCCACGGTGTCTCCTTCATTCTCGACGGGATCACTTCGGTGGGTGGCATGCCCGTTCATCCGGCTGCTTGGAAGGCTGAAGCCGTCGTGATGGGAGCTCAGAAATGCACGGCCGGACCCTCCGGCATCGCCGCTATTGCCCTGAATGAACACTGCGTGGAACGCATCAAGGCGATTCACCAACAAGGCGACGCCAATCCACGCTACTACCTCGACATGATCACGGCGCTCAAGAAAGGCGACGACGACCAGACACCTTGGACACCGGCCATCAACCTCGCCATGGGGTGGGGGGCGGCACTGGCTGACCTGAAAGAGGAAACCAACGAAGCCCGTTGGGCTCGATGCGAAACCATGGCCAAAGGTGTTCGTGCGCTCTTCACGGACCTCGGCTTTACCCTGCTGGCCGACAGCGGGCAGCGGAGCAACTCGGTGACCGCCATTCTCTACCCGGAAGGCGTCGACGATGCATGGCGAACGGCGTTGAAGGACAAATACGACACCCAAGTCATCGGTGGACAGGACCACCTGAAGGGCAAGATGTTCCGCGTGGGCTCGATGGGTGAGACGCCCGTAGCAGAGATGATTGAAGGTTGCAAGCGGATGCTCGCCTGTTTCCGTGATTTCGGCGTTGAACTGAACGACGTGGATGTTGAATCGTACTTCGGGTGAAGCCATGCCACGCTGCATCGTCTTGGGACGTTTTCAGCCGTTCCACCTCGGCCATACCGGTCTGGTTCAAGCCGCCGTCGAACACGCTGCAGGCGATGAAGTGGTGGTGGCCATCGGTTCGGCCCAAGCCGGCTGGGAAGCGAACAACCCGTGGACGGCTGAGGAACGCCAAGCAATGATCGAGACCTGGGCGGCTGAACAGGGCCTTGCATTGACCGTCGTAACCGTGGAGGACATCAACGACCCGCCCAACTGGGTGAAACACGCTACGAACGCTCACGGCACGGGCACCCTCGTCACATCGGACGGCCCGACCATGGACCTCTACCGTGCTGCGGGCTGGGACGTGCACGAGGTAGCACTCAGCGAACTGGAAACACTTGAATGTTGGAGGGTTCGTCAAACCGTCCGGATGCTGTCCACCGTGATGGACGACGAAGCTAGTAGAACGGTGCTGGCCCCCAGC
>CAXRAL010000056.1:0-43492 GCA_964228815.1 Candidatus Poseidoniaceae archaeon | reverse complement strand
TTGCAGCCTTCAAAGGTAGGCGTTTCGAACGGGGTTCTCGTCCAAGTGGAAGAATGAGTATGTCGCCCACCACGTGATGGTGTCAAGGGCGTCAACGAGGTTGCTGGTACCGCTCTGCTCGTCGCCGTAATCCTTGCCGGTGGTGTCCATCCAATCGATCATTTCGTCAAGGGTGTCGCACGTTTGGTGGTAGCACCAGTATCCGTCCACCAGACCACCAAAGCCCATGGTGACGGTGCCAAGGTTATCTTGGAAGGTGGCGTGGTCTGAACGAGCGGTCGTGTCCTCATAGACGATGATTTCAGGTCGGTCTTTGGCCATCCAATCGTCCACTTTCCATGTGTCAGCCGGTAGGTCCGTACCGATCAGCGTGGACATTTGCTCTTCGACACCGATCGCATCGGAACCAATCCAAAGCGCAAGACCGACCATACCCGGCTGGTTCATGACATCGTGGTCCAAACTCGGTCCGATGTACACGCGCATGGGCCAGACTTCCTCGTCCTTCGGATAACCGTCGGGGTCAACTTCGGGTTGAGGGTCGCATCCGCCTTCCGGGCCGTGGTTTCCACCGCAAGGCGCTCCTCCACCACCGGGCCAGTTTACTCCGGCCATGTCCAGGTTGACGTAGTTGGTAACCTCGACTTGCGGGTTCTCGTTCTTCACCCACTCATCGGTCCAGAAATCACTGCCTCGCTTTCCACCTTCTTCACCCGACCACAAACAGAACACCATCGTGTTCCGTGTCTGGTAGTTCGCCATGGCTTCGGCCACGGTGAGTACCATACTCGTGCCCGCGGTGTTGTCGTACGCGCCGACTCGGGTACCGTAAGTGCGGCCGAAGATGTGCGGGTCAAGCACAGCAGCGTTGGCGGGTGGCGCGATGTCAAAGTGAGCACCAAACACCATCCACTTGTCGGGGTCGACCTCGCCGTACCGATAACCGCAGATGTTGTACGCCTCAGGGTTTTGCGCCCCCGTCGTGACAGAGTCATAGGTAAATCGCTGCACGATGACCTCGAGGCCGAAATTTTCCATCGTCTGACGCAGGTGGAGCGCAGCATCTTCGTAGGCTGCGTTGCCCTGCCCTGCCCAACGGTCAAGATAGCCAACCGCTCCGTCGACCACATCGGTTGGGTCCGAGGTTTCATCCGACAGCGATGAAAGGAAATTGAAGGTTGTACGGCCGTTCACGACGCCGGTGGAATGTCGGCCACCATCCGCTTCTGGGTAGGCAGGGGCCATGGGGCGCTCAATCGGTACTCGCATGGCATACACCGGTCCACCGCTCGAATTCGAAGGCATGACCGTATCGAGGCTTCCGTTTTCACCTGCCACGCGCTGGATGCCAGAATTGTCTGTTCGGTCGGGACCGTCTCGCTGGTACCACGTTCGCCAGGATTCCTCCAACGAGCGCACCGGCCAGTTGTCTCGGCCGTAATCGCCGAAGAGAACGACTGCTGTATCGGTTCGTGGCGGCGCAAGCACCGTGAGAAGTACCGACTCACCGGCCTTAAGGTCAACCACCGTGGAGTTTTGCACGAACCCGTTGTCGGGGTTCAGCATGAGGTAGGGCACGTACGCAGACACATCTGCATCGGCTGAGATGGTGACGCCTTGGAACACCCCACCGATCAATGTTGCAGGGGTGACGACAACATCCTCAAGCGAATCGAAACCTTCACCATCGCCCTCACCAAAACACCCAGAGAGCGGCGTGAGCAGCATAAGGGCGACGAGAAAGAGGGCTTGGCCAAACCGTTGTCCCATTGGTTGGCCGTAGCGGTTCACCTTCTCAAGGTCTACCCTTCGCTGAACCGATTCTTTGATGAGGGAACAGGTCCAATGAATCAATGAGAACATGCGTGAACATCGACAGCAACAACAGCGACGAACACGGCGAACTCACCCACTGTTCAGCCGGCACCTGATCGAGACCGTGAACGATGCGAAGTGCCCGTTGATCGAAGGCTGAATCACTCCGCCTCAAGGTAGGACTTCTCCGTGTGGGCTTCCGCCTCAATTCGTTCTTGGCGAATGGACATGGCGAGCGCCAGCATGCCAACGAGGGAAACGACCCCGAGAACGATGATCATGGATTGGTCGGTGTTTGAGCTGGCGGTTCCGGTAGCGCCTCCAGCTTGGTCATCGTCACTCCCACAACCAATTCCAAAACAATCCCCAGGACTTGGCCCATCCTCCTCATGAACGTCTTTGTGGACCATGATGGAGTGATTCCAGACGGTTTCTGTGCCGTTGTGTGTTCGGTGAACCCAGAACTGATACGTTCCAACACTGGCGTTCACATCAAATGCGTATTTTGAGGAAACCGCACACGTCTCGTCGACCAGTGAACCGTTTTCATCAAGCTCGCACGTGTTGGTCAGCGTGGGCGATTCAAAGTCGTTGGAGGCGTTGAACACACCGTCCATGTCAACGTCAACTCGGACCACCATGCTGGTGTTGTCCGTGCTGTCCTCCATGCGGAACCAAGCGATGTTGCCTTGGACGAAGGCGGGGTCGGTGATGTTCCCTGCGACCACACCTTCATCGGTCAAAATGACCGTGAGGGTTTGTTGGGTGTGACCCAAGGATGCAGGGGCGAACAGCGAGACCATCACCAGCAAGCCGGTGAGAACCAAAGGTTGCCCCCTTCCCATGTTGGTTGGGTAATCACCAAATCATAAAGACCAAACGGACGGATGGGTTGAGCGGTCCATGGGCGGTAAAGAGGTTCTTCTTGGTATCTTTACGATTCTTTTTCTTACCTCTGCGACCATGCTGATTTTTGGGGAAGATGTTGAGACCAACGTTGTTGAAAACCCCGCACTTCGAAACGACGATCCACTGATTCAAGGCGAAGGCCACAACCACCAAAACGCCAGCCAGCACGCCTTTGGTAGCGACAACATGGAACTGCTCGACTTCAATCCCTTGACGACACCAGGCAACGCAGAAGTTCAGGTGGCCACCACACCCGATGGCCAAACCTACGCTTACCTTGCCGGTTGGAACGACATGCACATCGTCGACGTGACCGACCCAAACAACACCACGGTGATGGGAGTCTACAATGATCCGAACACGCAAGTGCTCGACGTGAAGTACCTCGAATACAACGGTCGAGAATACATCATTCAACAAAATCAACTCGTTGACCCGGGCAACTCCGATCCGAACATCGGCGAATGGAGCGACCCCGCTCAGGTGACGGTCACGCTCATCGACGTCACGGACAAGACCAACCCAACGTGGGTTGATTCGTGGTACGATGCCGACCACCCCACCGGCCCACACAACCTCTACACACACATGATCGATGGTGAGTGGTACATGTTCGTGGCCAACCCCGACTACGACAACTGCAACGACGCCATCGGGGAAGCTTGCGGTGGCGTGACGATTGCCCACCTCAACCTCGTGGGCTCTGCTGCTCGCAACCTCCCGAATGTACCAGCATCCGGCCTCGGCCACACCATCGTGAAGGTCGGCGAGTACGAAGTGTCGTGGGAGACCACGATGGGTGGCTGGATTTACATTCACGATATGACGGTTCAAACATGGCCTGGGGAAGACCCCAACGACCCACGCTTTGGCCGAACCTTCGTGTACGGGAGTTATTGGGAAGCCGGCCTTCGAATCGGTGATGTAACCGATGTCCCCCATCCTGTCAATTCCCCCGAGGCCTACACCCTTCATGCCTCGACGTGCCGTGCCGGATTCGGTAATCCGTTGATGTGCCGATGGCGCGCCCCCGAAGTCGGCTTGTGGATGGACTTCCTCGACCTCGACGGTGACGGCCAGCCCGACAGTGGCCCCACCGGCAACGAAAACGGCGGCCGTGTGTCTTACATTCACTACGCCGAACCTTTCCCCACGATGGTGGATTTGTCTCACGTTGGCTACTCGGACGAACCGGTTCATTTGGTGACAGCGGCGGTTGAAACCTTGAGCACCAGCGTTGGTGTCGGCGTCATGTACCTCATTGATACCACGGACTACACGATGGAAGACGGGCAGTTCAAATTCCAACCCAAACTGATTCGTGACTGGGAGATTCCCTATGCAGAAGATCACTGCTACGGTGCCGATTGTGAAGCCCATCCAAACGAAGACGAATGGTTGCTGTTCTCACCACATAACCTCGACAGCACCTATTTCGAGACGGACGAGACCACCGATCAAAGTCACGGTGGTGGGTGGGACGGCCGACTTTACATCTCACACTACCATGCTGGTTTGTGGGTCGTGGACATTGAAACGCTGGTGGACCCCACCAACCCCGACGACCGCATTGCGGTGCATGAAGAAGCGACGGTCGCATACTACCTTCCACACGGCGAAGACGGCACACCGCTCGATTCGAGCTTCTACGACTTTGGTTGGGTCCCGTTCCTCTGGGCAGTCGAACATCACGATGGGATTACGTATGCCTCGTGCATTTCAACCGGCCTCTACTTGGTTCAACTCGACATCGACCTTCCTTACCGATTGTGAGGCCCCTCTATGTCCCGTTTTCTTCCCGTGCTGATGGCCTCCCTGCTCCTCTTGGCGGGTTGTACTGTACCGGGTGAGCGCGATGATTGGACACCTCATGGCGAGCCGCTGGAAAACGTCAAGGTGCAAGACTTCACGTTGACCTCCAGTGAAGGGACAGCATGGACCTATTCAGAGGAAGCGACCAACACCACGCTTGCGATCGCCTTCCTGTTCACGAACTGCCTCGATATCTGCCCGATTGTCACGCACAACATGAAGTGGGTGAAATCACAGTTAACCGATGACGAATTGAACAAAACCACCTTCCTCACCATCACCGTCGACCCGTGGCGGGACAACGTGACAACCTTGCATGAATGGAAGACAGGCACCAATTCAGAATGGATTCATCTCACATCGTCAAGTAACGATTCCGACAGCCCCTCCATGAAAGCCCTTCAAAACGTCTGGATCAACTTTGGCGTTGGCCTTACCATTGAGGAATACGAAGCCAACAACGACAGCAACGGTTCAACCTCGTCTGCTCGACACCATCCTGATGATTACACCGTCAATCATGAAACGGGCACCATTCTGGTCGATCGATTTGGACATCAGCGAGTGTGGTGGGGCGATAACGACTGGGTGCTGGACCTGTTCCTCGAAGATCTTCGCCACCTTCACACGCTGTGAGGTTGGCGGCACGAAGGCATCACAGTTCATTGGGCACCGGTGTTTGGTCCATGTGCAAGAAGGCGTAGACGGCCCACCACGTGACGATGTCCCATGAGTGGACGAGGTTGTTAATACCGGTCGAATCGTCGGTTCCCATGTACTCGATCATGGTGTCCATGGTGTCGCACTCACGGTGATAACAGGGGTATCCATCAACCAACCCGTTCCAACCCAGGGTGGCCACACCAATGTCCTGGAAGGGTTGGTGGTCGCTGCGAGCGGTGGGCGACTCGTAAATGGCGACCGTGTCGGTGTATTCAAGGCCCCATAGCGGGCTTTCACCACCGGCCAGCCACTCGGCACGACCACGCTCCATCTGGTAGCCAAGGTCCAGTGCATCCGCGCCAATCCACTCGGCGAGGTGGAACATACCGGCCTGATCAATCGCCTCCTCGGTCCCGTCGGGCCCGAGGTAGACAGAAAGCGCGTAATCACCGGGGAAATTCACCCCGGCCATGTCGAGGTTGAGGTAATTGCTCACCGTTACGCCGGCAGGAAGGTCATTGGCGAAGGAACGCGAACCCCACAACCCTTCCTCTTCCGACGACCAGAGACAGAACACCATCGTCCGCCGCGCATCAAACTCCGCAAGGACACTGGCCGTCGTCAGCACCATGCTGGACCCGGCGGCGTTGTCATAGGCGCCGTGGCGCGTCCCGTACCCCGGAACACCGACCTCAGCGCCAGGGGTGTAGGCCACGGGCGGTGCGATGTCGAAGTGGGCGCCGAACACCAACCACTCATCGGGGTAGACGGTGCCTTCTTTGTAGCCGCAGATGTTCACGGCCCAAGCCGTGTTGGATTGGAAGCGCTGGACACGAACATCCAACCCGTACCCGTGCATGACGCCCTCGAAATAGGCGATGGCGTGTTCGTAGGAGGGGTTCGCGTTGCCGATCCAACGGTCGAGATAACCCACGGCACCGTCAGGGCCACAGTTGCCGTCATCAGGCGTGCAAGGCGAATCATCGGTGATGAATTCGACCCATTCAAACACATCTCTTCCGTTCACCCATCCGTCGCTTGCGCCGACACCGTCGGCTTCGGTCAGGTCAGCACGTGCGGGCCTCACAGTCTCCATTACAACGGGCACAGCCTCGCCACCGGTGTTGTTCCCCGGCACCAACCAAGGCCATTCGCCTCCTGCGTCTTCGTTGGGAACGGCCTGGACTGCAGAGCCATTGGCAGAATCCGTCAACCACGTTGCCCAAGATTCGTCGGCAGCTCGGATGGGCCAGTCGGTTCGGCCGATATCGCCGACAAAGAACACGATGTCGTCGTTGCGGGGTGGGAACAGGATGTTGATACTCAGGCTTTCACCGGATTCCATATCGAGCACGGTACCGTTCTGCGCACGCATCGAACCCGGGTCCTGAATGAAGTAAGGGATGTACACCGCCAGATCTTCTTTGGCGGCCACCGTGATTTGCTGCCACATACCGCCTTGAAGTGGGACACTCCCTTCAACCGTCAGTGCGCTGGCATCGATGACCCTTTCTTCTGCTTCGCCAAAGCAGCCCGCCAAGGGCGCCATGAACATGATGAGCATCAAGGTAAGCGCCTTAACTTGTCGTTGAGCCATAACCGTGCGACCCCCCATCCCTTGTTCAAATCAACGGTTTCTCTGTTGATGTTGAATCACCTTTGCCAGCCCGGACGACCAGGTTGGGGGAGTGAGAAAACGAGGCACTGCGAGCCTATGTTTCCGTGATGCGGAAAACCGCTACCGAAAAAGGGCGAAGGGGTTAAAGGACGCCCGCCCGCCGACCTAACCATGGCCACCGTGCGGTTGGACCAAAAGAAGCGGGCGTTGGTCCGCAGCATCCCTTCGTCCTACACGAAGGCGCTCGCACGGTACTTTGGTACGGGGCCGACCGATATCGAACTGGCTCGAGCCCAGCAACAAGCCTACGTTGACGCTCTCGAGGCCAACGGTGTGGCCGTTCACCGTCTTGATGCTGACGAGAACCATCCTGACTGCATGTTCGTTGAAGACCAAGCCGTTGTGGTTGACGGTCACATGCTTCTTCCAGTCCCAGGCCACCCTTCCCGAGTGGCCGAGCAACCACCCATCGCAGAGTTCCTGATGGAGGCACTTGAGGGGGTTCAAACCTGTACGATGGGCGGCGAAGCTCGAATGGACGGTGGAGATATCATTCGACTTGGTGACCTCTTTTTCGTTGGTCGTTCTTCAAGAACGAACGACAAAGGCATTACGAGTTTGGCGAGTCTTTTGGAATTCTTTGGCCATGAACTTCGTGTGATTGACATTCCAGAGGGAGCACTTCACCTGACCAGCATTTCTTCCACGCCAACGGACAACATCATCTTGGCACCGGAAGGTTTTCTCAAACCCGAAGATTTTGGTGCACTTCCAGAAGGTTGCGAAATCGTCTGGATTCCTGGCGATGAGGTGTACGGTTGCAACACCATTGGATTACCCAACGGCAAGGTGCTGATGGCGGAGGGCTATCCCACAGTGAAGGCTGCTTTGAATGAACGCGGTCTGGAAACCGTTGAACTCGACATGAGTGAGATTCGAGCAGCCGACGGCTCACTCACCTGCTGTTCCATCTTCTACTGAGCGATTCCATCAAGCGTTGGAAGCGCTGACCACGTTGATCCAGTGTGCGAGTGCAGCCACCAATGCATCGTCTGCTTGGCCTTTCCAGACGTGGTCTCCGAACGCACCCGTCATGGCCTCGTCGGCGATGGTGAGGCCGTGATGTTCCGGGTAGAGTTGCAGGGTTTTGGTGTGGTCCACATAAAGTCCGATTTCCAATGAGACCCACATTTCTTCGTGCTGGGCATAGGCTCGGAACATGGGCGAGGAAAGGAACGAGATGAAATCTTCAAGCGATAAAAATGAACAAAGCATCGTTAACGTTTGTTCGAGCACCAAACTTTCCGGCGATAACGAAGGTTTTTGCCCGATTTCCCCCTTTTTGACCAGGGTGATCACCGGCAACCCCCCCTCCATGGACTTCTGTTTGCTCAGCGGCGCTTGAAGATTGACCTTATTGAGAACGGTCCTCATTTTAATAAACCCCCGACGGAAGGACTGGCCATGAAAAACTACGGCGACGAATCGAAGTGCCCTGTTATGCACGGCGGCGGAATGACCCACTCAACCTCGGACATGCGATCCAATCAGGATTGGTGGCCCAAGAACCTCAACCTGAACATCCTCCACCAGCACGACACCAAGTCCAACCCCATGGATCCTGATTTTGACTACGCTGAAGCCTTCAAGACCCTTGATTACGAGGGTCTCAAGAAAGACCTCCACGCACTGATGACGGACAGCCAAGACTGGTGGCCCGCCGACTACGGACACTACGGGCCGTTCTTCATTCGAATGACCTGGCACGCAGCAGGCACCTACCGAACCGGCGACGGCCGTGGCGGTGGCGGCACCGGAGCTCAACGCTTCGCTCCGCTCAACAGCTGGCCCGACAACGGCAACCTCGACAAGGCTCGACGCTTGCTTTGGCCGATCAAGCAGAAGTACGGCAACGCCATCAGTTGGGCGGACTTGTTGATCCTCACCGGTCAAATCGCCATCGAGTCCATGGGCGGTCCTGTGCTTGGATTCGGCGGTGGCCGACCCGACATCTGGCACCCTGAAGACGACATCTACTGGGGTAGTGAAGACGAGTGGCTTGGCGATGACCGCTACGGCGACACCCGTCAAGACCTTGAGAACCCTCTCGCCGCCGTGCAGATGGGTCTCATCTACGTCAACCCGCAAGGGCCCAACGCCAACCCTGACCCACTTCTCAGCGCTCAAGACATCCGCGAGACATTCAAGCGGATGGCCATGAATGACGAGGAAACCGTTGCCTTGACCGCTGGCGGACACACCTTCGGTAAGGCGCATGGCGCCGGACCTGAAGACCACAAGGGCCCCGAGCCCGAAGGTGCACCGCTCGAAGAGCAAGGCCTCGGCTGGACCAGCGACTACGGCTCCGGCGTGGGTCGAGACACCATCACCAGCGGCATTGAGGGTGCCTGGACTGCTAACCCCATTCAGTGGGACAACGGCTACTTCGACATGCTGTTCAAGTACGACGAGACTTGGACGTTGACGAAGAGCCCGGCCGGTGCCCACCAGTGGACACCTTCCAACCAGGAAGAGGCTGACATGGCCCCCGACGCTGAAGATGCATCGATCAAGGTCCCCACCATGATGACAACCGCTGACATGGCCATGATCCGTGACCCTGAGTACCGGAAGATCTCCAAGCACTTCCACGAGAACCCCGACGCCTTTGCCGACGCATTCCAGCGTGCCTGGTTCAAACTCCTTCACCGAGACATGGGCCCCAAGTCCCGCTACCTCGGCCCCGATGTTCCCGATGAGGACTTCATTTGGCAGGACCCCGTGCCCGCTGGCAGCACCACTTACGATGTCAGCGCCCTGAAGGATGCCATCAAGTCCAGCGGCCTCTCCGTCGCTGAATTGGTTGAGACGGCTTGGGCCAGCGCCTCCACCTTCCGTGGTTCCGACAACCGCGGCGGTGCCAACGGCGCTCGCATCCGCCTCTCGCCTCAGAAGGATTGGGAGGGCAACAAACCCGCTCAACTCTCGAAGGTTCTTGGCGTGCTTGAGCCGCTTGCAGCAGCTCACGGTGCCAGCGTGGCCGACACCATCGTGCTGGCCGGTTGCGCCGGTATCGAAATGGCCAGCGGCGTGGACGTTCCGTTCTCCCCCGGTCGTGGCGATGCCACCCAAGAACACACGGATGCAGCCTCCTTTGCCTACCTTGAACCCGTTTCCTGCGGTTTCCGCAACTACCTGAAGAAGAACTACGCTGTCATGCCGGAAGAAATGATGCTGGACAAGGCCCAACTTCTCGGCCTCTCCGCTCCTGAAATGACCGTCCTCGTTGGTGGTCTTCGCGCCCTTGGCGTCAGCTCGGACGAGCGCGGCCTGTGGAGCGATGGCACGACCCTCGACAACTCGTTCTTCACCACGTTGCTCGACATGAACGTCGCATGGACGCCGACCGGTAGCAACTCCTACCAGGCCAAGGACCGTGCCACTGGCGCCGATGTTCGAACGGCAACCCGCTACGACCTGGTGTTCGGCAGCAACTCGCAACTGCGAGCGATCGCCGAAGTGTACGCACAGAACGACAATCAGGACAAGTTCGTGTCCGACTTCATCGCCGCATGGAACAAGGTCATGAACGCTGACCGATTCTGAGGCTCAACGATGACGACGCACCCAAACGGCTCCGGCGGTGTCGCTCCCAAGCGACGGATGACGCGACAGAAGCGCGCCATCGCGGAGAACGTGTTGAACCGTTGCGACCACCCGACGGCGCAGGAGATTCATCGTGATCTGGACGGCCAGGGCATTGGTTTGGCCACCGTGTACCGCAATCTCGCCTTACTGGCGGAGGAAGGCATCATCACGACGGTCGAGCACGAAGGCGAGGTCCGCTACGACTGCAACAACGAACCTCACGGCCATGCTTCGTGCACAGCGTGCGGTTCACTCTGGGACATCCCCCTTCCACCAAGCAAAGGCGTCGGCAACGTGTCCGAGTCGCTGGCCACCATCACGGTGGTTGAGTTCTCGCTACGTGGGATGTGCCACGATTGTCAGTGATCACCACGGCAAAGCCTGGCCTGCGTAATCGACGAATCGACCGGTAAGCTCGAGTGTTTGCTCCTCAATGCGCGCCATGATGCCGTTCACGCTCTCATCTGCTTGAATCGGCGCGTTGGGCCCACCCATGTCGGTTTCTACCCACCCCGGATGAATCAGCAATACCGACACACCACGTTCTCGAAGTTCGTTCTTCATGGCTACCGTGAACATGTTCAGCGCCGTTTTGGAGGCTCTGTAGGCGTACGATCTCCCACTCATGCAGTCCCCGATGGACCCCATGAGACTCGTGATCATCACCACGGTTCCACCTCCATCAGCGAGGTGAGGCAGGGCCGCTTGTGTGACGCGAACGGGTGCAACAGCGTTCACCTCCAGGACCTCAGCAGCGACCTCAAAATCGATGGCCTCAACGGACGGCCAACGACCGTCAGCGATGCCAGCGTTGTTGATGAGCAGGTCGATGGATCCACCAATTGCATCCATCATTTCTGCGATGGCTTGTCCGTCTCGGACGTCCACTTGGTGCTGATGCAAACTCTCGTCACCGAGGGTTGAGAGGTGGCCCGGACTGGTTCGATAGGTGGCGTGGACGGTGAAGTCCCGCTGGAGGAGTTGACGAACCATCTCAAAACCGAGACCTCGATTGGCACCAGTGACCACAGCGACGGGCATGGGGGATGCTTACGGGGGGCGGTTCATGGAGTTGGTTGCTCAGAAGATGTATTCTTTTCCGGCCTGGGCTTGTTCTTCTTCCTTGCTCTTCAACGTCCGCCATTGAATGAACGCGCTGAGCGCCATGCCTACCAAACTGAGGTAAGCATCAGGGGCCGACACACCGTCCAAGCGTGTGACGTCCCATCCAACAGCAACGTAGACGGCCAGCATCATACCGAGCGTACCCACAAGGCCCGCCATGAGGGCGGGAACCAACCTGCGAAAGGACATACTCAGGAAGAAAGCGATGAGCGTGAGAACGCCAGAAAGAAAGGCATCACCTTCGAAATCCACCTCAAATTGTGTTCCGGCTTTGATGAGGTTGGTGATGATGATGAACACCAACGCAGCCGCGAGCACTCGCATGGAGGCTTGAGCCACGCTGACGGAAATGACGCCAACAACAAGGGCGGCGAGGAAACGAAATTGAGTTTCACTGATCGGTGGACTGTCTCCAATGAATTCGTAGAGCTGGCCTACGAGGCCGAACCCGACCACGAAGCCCACAATCCCGACCGTCATCGGAATGCGCTTGCTTCCTTCAATGAACAGCAACAGTGAGATGACGAACAACGGGGCGGCATAGAGAAGCCCACCCGCAACGATTTGATCGATGACAGAAGACCCAAGCTCCGTCGCCTCATTTTCCATACGATCACCGTTGTGTGGACGATTGAATTTCAGGCCAAGCCGATGAGGGAGAGCCCACCCAAGAGGAGGAGAATGGGCGGTACGAGCATCTCAAATCCGGACCGGGACTTGCCCACGTTGGACAGTTCCGAACCCCTCATCAAGGTGCACTTCATGCCGGGCGCATCCTCGTTACCCCAGACTTCGATGGTGCTGTTGCCGAGCGTACCGTCCAACCCTTCAGCTTGCAGTTCAGCAGCAGGGCGAGGTTTGGTGGCCCCAAGCAGGTAGACCGGGTCGCCAAGACGGAGGCCGTAGATGGTCCAGCGGTGGCCCGTCACCCTGGTGCCTCTGAGCAGGCTCGCAGAGGCTTGGGCCATCAGTTGCTTGCCCAACGATTCGGCAAAAGCCCCGCTCCACTGCATGAGCATTTGCCCGTATTCTGTACGCTTGAAACTGGTCAAGTTGACCTTGATGCCGCCGGTTCCGTCGTGAAGCATGAACGGCACACCACCGCTGTCGGAGCGAATGGTGACCCAACTTCGTTCGGTCGTTGTGTTGCCTTCACTGTCGGTGACCTCTCGTTCTTGCTCCTGTTCGTACGTCCAGTAAAAGCCGACCATGTGGTGCATGGCCATGCGCTCGTTTCCGTCCACGTACACCGTCATTCCGCCCGCTCGACCTGGTCGAACTTGGCCGACGAGTTCGGGGTGGCCCACCGGTGCCGAGCGCACCAACGACGTGGGCGTGTCGAGCATTTGGCGCAGGGCCTTGGCTCGGAAGTAATTGACGAGGAGGAGAACGAAGCCCAACCCTGCGATGATGAGAGCAGGTGTGGCGCCCAATTCTGCTTCTTCATCGCCGATCAGCACAGCGCCAACGACGAGAGTGAGAATCGCGGCCGTTCCAGCGAAGACGAGATGCGACGTCATCGTCGCGGGTTGAGGCGTGCCAACTTTGGCCGGATGCTCAGGGAGCGGTGTACCGTCGCCTTGAGGTCCGTAGGGGTTGGCTGTGTCCCAGGTTTGCGGGCCAGGGGCGGGGAGAATCCAGTCGTTCGGGTCGTTGGTGGGCACCAGCGTGCTTTGCTGGAGGAACCAATTGTCCACGGTGTAACCACTCTGCTCCTTCTTTTTTTGAAGGTCCTCGGCAGACATCGCTTCCTTGCGCATTCTGTGAAGCCCGGCAGACATGCTTCCTGGAGAAGCCATTGCCAAGACGATCAGGCCGATGACGGACACGGCCAAGCCGACCGGGTCGCTCATGGCTGCAACCACACCGAAGCCAGTGATGGCGAGGCCAATCACCCAGAGGAACCATCCTCCGAAGGTGTAGGGGGTGGTGAGTTTGAAGCCGCCGCCAATGAAGTCGATGTTCTGTTGAACCATGGTCTTCCGATTCACCAACCCGTCATAACCTTGTTTGAGAAATTACACATGAACTCAGTGCTCGTAGTGGACCCATTCGTTTTCGAGCGCATAATGCCACAAACCAGCAAGGCGAACGAGGTTGTAACCAGACCGTTCAAATCTTGTTGACACCTTTGACAACAGCATACGCCCGTTCCTTCCTCCTGTGACATCCTTTTCAGCTTGCAAGATTTCTTGGATGCATTCTTGATGTTGGGATTGGATGGTAGCCCACAGGCTTGTAATTTCATCAGAGTCGATTTCAATTTGTTCAATCAGGCATGTTCGCATCGTTTCAACAAGTACCGAGACATTTTGCCCCAGTTCGCCCAATCCCTTGCGGAGGATGTCGTCTTGTCCCGGTGTCTCAAGCTCGGACCACTCGACCATACAGAGTGAAACATCCCGTGCATGGCGGGCAAGACGCTCAATGACGTCCACGCCACGAAGATAGGCTGCAATCACGCGCAAATCTTGCAGCAGGGGTTGATTCAGTGTCAACACCAACAGCAGTTCTTGTGAGAGGGCTTCTGCCTGACGCTGCGCTCGTTCACGAAGTTTGAGAACCTTCTCAACAGGAACTTCGGATGGGCTTGAGACGGCATTGACAGCATGCTTGTATTCCTTGGTGATGGATTCAAAGAATTCGTCCATGGTCTCCTTGATGAGGTTCATTCGTTGGTCGAGGTTGGTTCGAACGGGTGGTGCCATTTATTCAAGCCTCCTTGACAGAAATGTTGGTTCGACCGGATAAAAGCATGTTGATGAGCGTTTCCGACATGTCAATGGTGTAGCCACACAGGCGACGTGCAATTTCAGAGATTCTAAATTCGATCAGAAGTTCGCTGTGTTGTTTGCTGGTTGACATCAATTTTTCTTCGTGATCCCCGAGTTCAGCAATCGCAATCGCAAGGTTCTGTTTTCCTTCGGTGAGCACTCGGATTTCTTTGGAATACATGTTCCGCACAATATCACGAAGGGCGCCAAGCCAAACGGGAAGGAAGGACAGCGGAGCATCCGAGGTTGACAGTTTCATCTCTCCTTTCTGTTCAACAACAAGGCGAGCCAAGGTGTTGGCGTGGTCGCCCATGCGCTCAAAGTAGTGCGCCATAACCGAATGCTCCATGGCGCTGTAGCGATTAATACCGATTTCTCGTTCAACCTGATGATTTTGGAGCACCATGGCGACTTGGCGGTCAATCAAGAGCCGCCGAGCATCGATCTGTCGCTCACGGTCGTCGTAGTCCGATAGCAAGTCGTAATCCTCTCCATCAAGCACAGCCAATGCATCTTCAACCAGACTCGTGACAAGCAGATACATTCGATTGAGACTGACTTGGAGCGGGAGCTCATTCGGGTTGAGCAGCGATACGATAGTGAGTTTCTTTGTTTCATCATTTGAAATTTCCATGCCCCGGGTTTCTCGAAGAAACTGGCGAACGACCCTCCGATCTTTTGAACCAAGCCCATCGCTTCGTATGACGTCAATGGTGTCTGCACCGCAAACATAGGCGCCAATCAAACAGTCGTACAGCGAATTTGTGGGGTATTTCGCGAGATCAATGGTGACCATACGCTTTGTTTCTTTTACTTCGTGAGGCGTGATCTGGACTTCCCCAGAGGGAAGCTGCTCGACGCTGACGATGTCGGAAGGATTCAAGTTGTTGGCTTTAATCCAATTTTTGGGCAAGCTCACGATGTAGGTTGAACCTCCGGTGACCTGCAGTTTGCGAAACTCAACTTTGCTTTCCTGGGACATGTTGGCCGAACCTCCGTAGGACTCTAGCCCCTTACGCATATGGAATCTATTCTATTTATTCATATATATTACTATATTGTTCTAATGACGGTATGGAGGATTTTGATTAGTCCCATAGGTGCTACCCAGCGGTTGAAGGGAGTACGATGAGTATCCAAACAACGAAGAAAAAAGCGCTTGCCTTGGTGGCATTGATGATGATTTCCGCAATGGCGGGCTGTCTTGGTGGTGATGACACGACCGACGACACGACGGACACCACCGACACCACGGACACTACGAACAACACCAACACGACGGACACCACCGACACCATTGATGTCGGCGAAGTTGTCTGTGGGCCCGATGGGTCAATCTCGATCGCCGGCTCCTCGACGGTGCTGCCGCTGGCTGAGGCCTGGGCAGAACACTACCAGGAGGCTTGCGACGGCATCTCCATCACGGTCGAATCCGGTGGCTCTTCCTCCGGTGCAGGTCGCGTGTGCGCCAACTCCGCTAAGGGGACTCCTGTTGACATCGGCGACATGTCTCGAGACTGGAAGGCTACTGAGGCCAACCGAGGCGATGATGGCTACACCATGGATTGCCTGGTCGGTGACACCTCCCGCAGCGCCCGACAAATCGTCGTCGCTATGGACGGCCTCTCTGTCGTGATGAAGAAGGGCGGCGCTGCCGAAACCTGTGTCAACGGCATGGGCGGCTTGACCGTGAACCAACTTCGCTGGATGTTCTCCGCTGAGACCGCGGCCGAGTTGACGGCTGACGGCCTCGACATGTCTGCGGTCACCCCCAACGGCGACAACGACGACACGACCCACAAGTGGTCTGAACTCGATGCTTCCTGCCCCGACGCCGAGATTGCCTTGGCCTACCCCGACGCTGCCTCTGGCACCTACGAATACTTCTTCGAAGAAGTCCTCCACGAAGCCGAAGAAGGCTTCCGCTCCGGCCAGCAGTCCTCGGACGACAACGTGCTCGTGAACGCTCTTGTCGGCGACGAGACCGCCATTGGCTACTTCGGCTACGCATACTACGTTGAGAACCAGGCAACCTTGACGGCCGCCGCTGTCGAGAACAGTGCAGGCAACATGGTCGCCCCTTCCTCCGCCACGGTGGCTGACGGCACCTACAACCCCCTCTCTCGACCTCTGTTCATGAACCTCCTCGATGACGAAGCCTCCCTTGCCAAGACCGTTCCATTCTTGGAATTCGGCTTTGGCGACGGCGGCGATCTCCTCGTCAACTCTGTGGGCTATGTCGCTTTGACCGATGCCCAGCAAGAAGAGATGGAAAACCGTCTCGCTGGCAAGGAGCCCGTGGTCTGCGGACCCGCAGGCTCCATCAGCATCGCAGGTTCTTCAACGGTTCTCCCACTCGCTGAGGCTTGGGCAGAAACCTACCAAGAAGAGTGCCCGGACATCACGGTCACCGTTGAGTCGGGCGGGTCCTCCTCCGGCGCCGGACGTGTGTGTGCCAACTCCGCCAAGGGTACGCCTGTTGACATCGGCGACATGTCCCGTGATTGGAAGGCTACCGAAGCCTCTCGCCAAGCCAACGGCTTCGTCCTCGACTGTTTGGTCGGCGACACCACCCGCGACGCTGCGCAGTTCCAAGTTGCCATCGACGGCCTCTCGGTCGTGGTCAAGAAAGGCGGCGCCGCTGACACCTGTGTCTCCGGAATGGGCGGCGTCACTCCTGACCAACTCCGCTGGATGTTCTCCGCTGAGACCGCTGCTGAATTGACGGCTGCTGGCCTTGACATGTCGGCTGTGACACCCAACGGTGATGGCGACGATGCCACCCACAAGTGGTCCGAACTCGACGCTTCTTGCCCCGACGCTGAGATCGCCCTGGCTTACCCCGACGCTGCATCCGGTACCTACGAGTACTTCTTCGAGGCTGTGCTCCACGAAGCTGAGCAAGGTTTCCGTTCCGGCCAACAGTCCTCGGACGACAACGTGCTCGTGAACACGGTGACCGGCGACGAAGCCGCTGTCGGCTACTTCGGCTACGCTTACTACCAGGAGAACTTGGCAACCTTGACGGCCTTGCCCGTGAAGAACAGCGATGGCGACTTCGTGGCTCCAGACGCCACGACCGTCCGAGACGGTTCGTACAACCCCTTGTCTCGACCGCTCTTCATGAACCTCCTCATCGATGCTTCGACCCTTGAAGACACCCTTCCGTTCATGCACTTCGGCCTGTTCACCGAGACCGGCCAGTCCAAGGTTGGTGAAGTCGGCTACGTGAGTTTGAACGAGAACCAAGAGGCTCAGATGTTCATGAGTCGCTGGCTCTACCTCGCTGGAATGACGGCCGCTGGCAACAGTGAATGGTTTGACGAGGACTTCTGTGGCGGTGCCAAGAGCATCTCCATTGCAGGTTCCTCCACCGTGTTGCCGCTCGCCGAAGCATGGGCTGAGGACTTCCAAGCGAACACCCTCTGTCCCGACACCACCATCACGGTCGAATCCGGGGGCTCGTCCTCTGGTGCCGGTCGTGTTTGTGCCAACTCTGCCAAGGGAACGCCCGTTGACATCGGCGACATGTCCCGAGACTGGAAGGCGACCGAAGGCGTCGTTGATGCCAACGGTCAGTTGAACTGCCTCGTCGGCGACACCACCATCAGCGTCACCCAACTCGTGGTGGCCGTTGACGGTTTGTCCGTGGTCATGAAGAAGGGAAGCGCCGCAGAGACCTGTGTGAGCACCCTCGGTGGCTTGAGCGTCGGTCAACTTCGCTGGATGTTCTCTGCTGAGACCAGCGCCGAATTGACGGCTGCGGGCCTTGACATGTCTTCAATCACGCCCAACGGCGACGGCGACGACACGACCCACAAGTGGTCAGAACTTGACGCAGGTTGCGCAGATGCCGAGATTGTTCTTGCTTACCCTGATGCAGCTTCTGGTACCTACGAGTACTTCTTCGAAGAAGTCTTGGACGAAGCCGCTGCAGGATTCCGCACGGGCACACAGTCCTCTGACGACAACGTCCTGGTAAACACCATCACCGGTGACGAGGCCGCCATTGGCTACTTTGGCTTTGCCTACTACGCCGAGAACCAAGCCACGCTCAGTGCTGCACCGATCGTGGATAACATGACCCACGGCGTCGCAGACGCACCAGAAGAGGCCGTTGCACCCAACGCAAACACTGTTCGAGACGGATCGTATTCGCCGCTCTCTCGCCCACTGTTCATGAACGTGAACAACGACAAGTGGGAGGTTGTTTCCTCCTTCCTCCACTGGGCGTTCTCGGGCGACGGAACGGCTGTGATCTCTGAAGTTGGCTACGTCCCACTCGACGATGCCACCTGGCAAGAGATGCACCGCCGCATTGCCGCAGAAGGCGAGTACTGAACCTGACATCGGTCAATACCCAACTGTGGGCGGCCGGGGGCGCCCGGCCGCCTGCTCTTGGGATAGCACACCGTATCAATAGACTATATAGGAATAAGCAAGAGCCTGAAGGCTGACCTCTCAACGCTAATACGGCGTGATGAGGAGATCGACCATGGGCGCTTGTAAACTCCTGGCTCGTTGGTTCGGAGCGCAGGTCATTGACCAAACAGGATTGGAGGCTTCCTGATGTCTGTGGAAGACAGTCCAAAAGATTCTGTTGAATCAACCGTTTCGGAGAAGCCCGCCCTTGATGGACCCCGTCGGTCCAAATCAGGCGGAGCGGGATCCATGCGGTGGCGTGGCCGTGTTGAGGAGGCCGCCCCCGGGGTTGTCCTGTTTGCTCTCGCAGCAACGGTTATCATGATTACAGCTGGTATCGTCTTTGTCCTGTTTGAGTCTGGCTCAAAGTTCTACAGAGGATTTGGATGCGGCGTTGACGCGTACAAACCGCCTCAGGACTGGCACGAAGACGTGAAAGCGGGCATCAAAGAAGCCGCCATCTATGACGACGGCAAGCTCTCTGACCCGCTCTGGCTTGATGCTTTCTGCATTGTTGGTTGGGACATGGAGCACGAAGTGGTCCTTGCTGAACCGTTCATCGACCGGTTCGAATGGGACGAGGACTCTCAATCCTACAATGATGACAGCGGTCGTGTAGGTTCAACCTTTTCGCAAGCAGACGGTACCAGCATAACGGGTCCTGCGTTAGACCAGGACCGTACATACCTCATTGATTACTTCGAAGCCAATCCCTCAATGTGGGACGAAGCGTATCCGAAAGTTCCTCTGAGCCTGATTTACGAAAATGAGGGCGCACTCATCCTCCACGAACAGAACCCAGAACTCGCTCGAGCTTGGTGGGTCACGCTTTGGGTCTGGAATGAAACCGCCCAAGAAGACGTTGACGAAGACGGGGTCGCAAACGACGCCATTGACGGCGCAGGGACTCTCCTTGACAACGACATTGACGGTGATAACATCGCGAACTACCTCGACGAAGACATTGACGGTGATGGCATCCCTAATCCCTACGACAACGACGTTTACAACCCGAATGCCGACATGGTTGGATTGTTCTTGGGCTTGCTGACCTTGTTGGTCGTGATTGCGACGCTCCTGTGTCCAGGATGGCTCCAGTCCATTCCCGTTGAGCGCATCGACCGGTGGACTCCAGCTCTTCGATTGAATGCGCTTGTGTTGACAGCCATCGGTTTCATGTCGTTACTTGCTCCACCTCAGGCCAGCGTTCTCATCCTTCTTTGCGTGGTCTGTTTGATTTTGGTCGCCTTTGGTTGGCGACTGGATCGTAAAATTCCAGTCTCCATCGCCTGCCTGGCTGCACTCTCATTGTTCCTTGTCCTCGTAGAATTCTACTCGGTCCAAACCGGTCACACCATCGCATTGGCGTTGTCGTTTGTTGCGTTGACAACCGCCATGGCAGACTCACGAAACCAAACTGGCAACACTCGATGGGCTACCATCGATGGCGATACAAGAGCCATTCTCTATGTTGTTGTCATCGTGACCTTTGCGCTGATGTATTTCGATGTCGTTGCTCGTGTGAACGGCTCACTGGGGGAGTTCTTCACCCAGACATGGTGGAAAACGGATGTTCGGTCCGCCGGTGAAACCGTCACGGTGACGTCTGACCTCCACATGGGTGTAAACTCGCTCTTGCAGACCACGCTTCAGGTCGCGCTGGGCGCCCTGGTTGTCGCCATTCCGATTGGACTGGGCACCGCCGTGTTCCTCTCTGAATACGCCAGCCCAAGGACGGCCAACATCGTGAAACCCATTCTCGAACTGCTGGCAGGTATCCCTTCTGTTGTTTACGGGTTCTTTGCTTTCGTTGTCATCGCCCCGCTGGTGGTTGACCTCGGCACCGTGTTCTTGGAACGCGGATGGATTTCAGAAGAGCCACAATTGTTCAATCCGTTAAACGGAGCCATTGTGGTCGGCATCATGATCACGCCTCTGATCGCTTCCCTTTCTGAGGACGCGCTTCGGGCCGTTCCCGACAGCCTTCGGCAGGCATCGTATGCATTGGGCGCCACCACCACAGAAACCACGGCGCGGGTCACCATGCCATCCGCTCTCTCGGGCATCCTCGCCTCCATCATTCTCGCTCTTTCTCGAGCCATCGGTGAGACCATGGCCGTTACGCTTTCAGTCGGAACCTTGGCCACGTTCTCAGACAACATGTTCCGCTCGGCTCAGACCATGACCGCCTACATTGCTCAGCGAATCGGTGGCGAACTTCCCATTGGCACCACGCCGTACTATTCGTTGTTCGCTGTTGGCCTCTACCTGTTTGCCATCACCCTTGGCCTCAACATGGTCGGTCACAAGATCATGACTCGCTTCCGGGAGGCTTACGATTGAGTGAATCCACCGAGCAAGAAGTTGAACCTCAGGATGAGGGAAAGGCGGAGGTACAGAACGCTCGACCAAGCCTGTTTGGAACCATTCACTTGCCACAACGTTCCCTTGCTCGGCGTTACATGACGGCGAAAATTGGCAAGGCCGTCTTCGTATCCATCGCGGTCATGTGCGGCATCGCCCTTGTCACACTGCTGTCTCAAATATCGGAAGAAGCATTCGTTCCAGAGGAAGAAATCGAGGTTGACGGCGTTCGTTATCCTATCAAGACGGTGGCACAAACCCAACTTTCCTGGAAGGCTGAAACCTACAACCCGTCCTGGGCGGCGGATGATTTGCGTCAATCCCGCTCAAACGTCACCATCGAGGCCTCGTGGACCGAGACCTTCTTTGAGGCGTTCAACAACGATGGAGAACGGTTTGTATCGTTGGCTGGAGAAAGCACCTTTGACCTCGAAGAGGACCTTGAGCGTGCGTTGTGCGACGCAGGCGTGGCACCAACAACCTACAAACCGGTTGAACCGTGGTCCATCATTGACCTTCTCCCAGGCCAAGAACAAGCAGGCCTCCCCTACGACACCGGCTCATCAACCCGGATCAACATCTTCAATCGGTCCGTTGCACCTACCCCGGGGATGGGTGACTTTTGGGTCGACAGCGATGATGGAAGCCGATGGGTCTGGAAGGGCCTCCGTTGGGAGCCGGCTGACGATGATGCGTTTCTTGCAGGGGTCCTCGATTTCATTGCACCGTATCCAGAGGCCTTCGCCGATGGGAAACTCTGGATTCATTACACCCCTGTTGAGCCGCTGTTCCGTGGGGATGGTGATTTGTGGCTGAACCGAACGGCGATCGGCGTTTCCACGTTCTCTTCCATCGAGGAAGCGAGCATGTACAACAAATCCACCCGCTCGTGGACGACGGTTTCCCTGGCCGACATTCCGCAAACCATCCTTAAGCCACAGGAAAGCATTGAGGCCTTCATTCCTGAATTCTGTACGAAAGCTGAAACTTCAGCGTACATTTTGACATCGGGACAGGTGGGTTCTGCTGTGATTGGCGAATTCACCAACGACCGCGGCTATTCGATGGAGGCCACGGCGGATTCAGGACGGTCTCGAACCATTGAACTGACCGTTGCGGTGACCAGCATAGGTGAATCCGCAGCCTTCGTTTCCATCGTCGACGGTGACTTCGATCAACATCACATCCAATTGCAACCCTCGGGTGGTTTGAGCACCAACTGGCTCTTCATCAGTCACACGATGAATTACACCGTCACCTATGTTCAAACCGGTGGCCCAGCAGCTGATGCACGTGAAACATCGTACAATGAAATCGGCGGGTTTGCCCTTGGCAACCCTGTCGATTGGATTCAATTCCGATTTGTGAACGATCAAGACCTTGACAACGATGGCATCGTTGATGCTTGCGATGATGACATTGACGCTGACAACGATGAAAACCCCGTCCAAGGCCATCCGGAGCATTGCCCAGGCGTGGGACGTTTCGTCAATCCTTCTGAACCGTTGAGTCACTCGGCTTGGATCTCAGCGAACGACGAAAACGGCGACGGTGTTCACGACGGCGTCAATGATCGCGACATTGACGGCGATGGGGTGCCGAACCTCATCGACGGGCAAGGCCATTCCGCCGAGGATGCCTTCGCAGGAGCAAACTCACTGGCGGACATCCCCGAGTTGTGGACGCATGCCAGTGAACTTGCCGTTCTCAAGTGTGGGGAGAATTACAAAGCCAACGACCCTTCCTTTGCGGCGTTTGATTGCGAACAAGCCCGAGCCATGACCGATACGCCCCCAACCAACGCCCAAGCATGGTGCGAACAGGTCCGCTACCTTGACCAACTCATCTGGTTGGAAAAATGCGCTGCTCCTGAGCGATTCGAAGGGGGTCAAGCCATGTTTGAGGAACGAGACCCTGTGCTTCCGTTGCTGAGCATGCTTGGTTTGGGGGGCTTGCTTCTCATCATGAGGAAACCAAATGAACTGCTGATGAGGCTTCGATCTTTGTTCTTGAACCTCGGTAGCGAGGAATATGAAAAAGATGTCAAGACCCCATGGTCGTGGTGCTCGTTTGCCGCAGAGGTCATCGGTCGCTTGGTCGGTATCGGATTCCGTCTTGGATTTTTCATCCTCAGCACCTCTCTCTTCTTCAGTACCTTTGCCGAGAATCAACAGCCGCTGTTGATTCCGTTCACCTTCACCATCGGCGGGGCCGTGATGATCATGTCTGGCATCGCTCTCCTTGTCTCGGTCTCTGAAATTCTTGGTATTCGCCCAGAGACCCGAGTCCCTCGCGCCGACGGCCTGGTCGACCTCGGCCTCTTGTTGTTCAGCGGCATCATGATTTACATCGCTCTTCACTGGGTGCTGGTTGAAGGGTGGCTTGTTGGGGCGATTACGCTGTTGATGATCATGTCAGGGGTCAAACGACTGCTTCTCGCCGGTTTGCAACTCACCCGGACAGATAACATCCAACATGATCGATTGAAATTGGTCGTGAAAGGCCGTCAGGGGTGGATGACCGCGACCCTTGTAGCCTTGACCATTGCATTGGTCTCCATCCCCATTTCCGTTCATATTCCGTTCGTTTGGTCCGATTTCACCTCGTCCGAACCCTACAAGGCCGGACTGCGTGCGGCCTTCTGGGGGAGTGTTTACGTGGTCGGCTACACGATGTTGTTCGCCATACCGCTGTCCATTGGTGCCGCTATTTGGCTGGAGGAATACGCTCCAAACAATCGTTTGCGCCGTACCATTCAGGCTTTGATCACGAACCTTGCGGGCGTCCCAGCCATTGTCTTCGGTCTGTTTGGGCTGGCCATGTTCCTCACCGATCGCGGCATCGGCTTGGGTCTTGGCGGAACGGTCATGACGGCTGGAATGACCATGGCGACCATGGCCATGCCGACCATCGTCATCTCATCTCAAGAGGCTCTACGAGCGGTGCCCCCCTCATTGCGCAACGGTGCGTTTGGCTTGGGCTGCACAAAGTGGCAGGTGACCAAGGACCACGTTCTCCCTCATGCCATGCCCGGGATGATGACAGGAACCATCCTCGCAATGTCCCGTATCATGGGCGAGGCCGCCCCCCTCATTCTGGTCGGGGCCGTCGCATCGGTCTTCACAGAACCCGATGCGTTCTTCTACGTCTCCTACCAAGTCACCCCTTCACTTGATGGCCTTCTTGCTTGGTTCCCTGGCATTGAACCTCATCTTCAGAACATGCCTTTGTGGGCCGACCGTGGCCCGTTCTCTTCCGACCCCTCAGAGTACGTTGGCCCGGATTCAAATGACCGTGGATTTTACACGGTCCTCCCTGTTCAAGTTTACCGATGGACTGACATGCCTGCCATCGGGTTCAAAGTTGCCGCCGCCGGTGCTTCACTGGTGTTGCTCGGCACCCTTGTGGTCGTCAACTCAGCGGCCATTCTTCTTCGCGCCCACTTCAGGAGGTATTCGAAGACATGACGAACAACAGCGTAACCTTGGAACAATTGAACGCAATGATTGACCGCCTGATTGAAGCTGACGGCGTCATTGATGATGCCGAAAACCATCGTAAAGCATTGCTTGACCAAGCGTTTGAGGGCAAGGATGGCATTGATCATGCAGAAGTCATGAGCATTCTGACATCACTATCAGGTGCTGACGGTGAGAAAGCCCCCCCTGAATCTGCCCTCATCAGAGAGATGATGGACGAATTGAAATCCTCTTCAGTTGAGGAAACCACCGAAAATAAATCCGAAGTTGAACAGGACAAGGAACCAAACGATTCTTCACCGGACGCCGAGGGTGGAAATGAATCACCATCTGATCATGATGTTGGCCATGATGACGATGCAATCCCCGATTCAACCGAATTGCTGGACATTGATGGCGAAGCACACATGTGGATCAAAAACTTGGATTTGCACTACGGAAGCGCCCAAGCGATTTACAACGTTTCCATTCCGTTCCAACGCAATGCCGTCACTGCGTTGATCGGACCGTCTGGCTGTGGGAAGTCCACCCTGCTTCGTTGTCTCAATCGCATGAACGACCTCATCCCAATTTGTAAAATCGATGGCTCGATTGAACTTGATGGCGAGGAAATCATGGGCCGTGGCGCCGATTTGGTGACCATTCGTCGCCGCGTTGGAATGGTGTTCCAAAAGCCCAACCCGTTCCCGAAATCCATCTACGATAACGTGGCGTACGGGGTCCGTCTTCACTACACGCCAAGTCGGCGAGAACTTGACCGAATTGTTGAGGAATCGCTGAAACGAGCAGCCATCTGGCAAGAAGTGAACGACCGATTGCACGAATTGGGAACCAGCCTTTCTGGCGGCCAGCAACAGCGGCTTTGCATCGCGCGGACCATCGCTGTCGAACCCGAGGTGATTTTGATGGATGAGCCTTGTTCAGCACTGGACCCCATCGCTACAGCCAAAATCGAAGAACTGATTCTTGAACTCAAGAAGCACTTCACCGTGGTGATTGTGACACACTCCATGTCACAAGCTCAACGGGTGAGTGACTACACGGGTTTCATGTACCTTGGACGTCTTGTTGAATTCGACAAAACAGCCAAGATTTTCGGAGATCCGAAAGAAGAACTGACCGCACGGTATGTTTCAGGCCGGTTTGGCTGAAGACCTTGTCCTCTATAGGCCTCAATAAACTCTCCACCGGAACCCTATGCCTTCCTTATGCGTATCCCGCTTGAGGGGAACATTTGTCTGTTTCAACCGAACACTACCGGACCCTCTTCCTCTCCGACTGGCACCTGGGCCTGAAAGGTGTCAAATCCGCTGAACTGCTTGCTTTTCTTGAGACGCATGATGCTGAAACAATTTACCTCGTCGGCGACATCATCGACCAGTGGGTCTTAGGACGGAAATGGTCATGGAACGAAGATTGTGATAACATTCTTCGAAACCTTATGCAAAAGGCCGAGCGCGGCACGAACATCATCTACATCCCCGGCAACCATGACGACAGTTTTCGAGCCTGGGCCAACGCTTCCATCAACGGAATATCCGTTCAACGAGACGCTGTTCATACCACGGCGGACGGGCGTCGTTTGTGGGTGATTCACGGTGATGAGTTTGATTTGTTTATGCGCCACAGTAAATTTCTGTGCCACCTTGGCCACATGGCCTGTCAACTCCTCATGAAGATCAATCGGCCCGTGGCTTGGTTCCGTCATCGCTTGGGAATGAGACCTTGGTCGCTGGCTACCGTTGCCAGGCGGGCACTGCAAAAGAGCAGCAAAACTTACCGGAGGTTTGCCAAAACCGTGACGGAGGCCGCTCAGCGAGCAGGCTACGACGGCGTCGTCTGCGGTCACATTCACCGCGCTGAATTTCGACGAGTCAACGGTATTGAGTACTGGAACGACGGTGACTGGGTCGAATCCTGTACCGCCACAACCGAGGCCATGGATGGAACCATGGACATTCTCCACTATGCCCCTTCAACAACCACCGTCCAGGCTCTGCGAACTCGTGCGGCGCAACGCCTCAACGAGGTTGAGCGTTCGCTGACATTTGAGAACACCCCCTCTCAACTCCTGGAGGCACTCGTGTGAAGATCGCTTACGCACTTGCAGGTGAGGGCCGAGGCCACACCACACGAGCGTTGACGCTTGCCAATGGTCTGCTTGCTCGTGGGCACGAAGTGGCGTTTTTCACGTGCGGCGATGCGCTTGAACTTCTTCGTGAATCCTTTGGACACGATGCGGTCTCCCATCTTGAAACACCGAGGTTTGTGATTGTGCGAAAACGTGTGTCTTACGTTCGTACTGGCTTGAAGGGTCTGAGGTTTCTCTTCGGGCATCGCCAACGGCGCGATGCCGCCATCGAACAGCTTCGTGATTGGGGTCCAGACGCCCTCATCACCGACTTCGAACCCACGTTTGCAGGCGTTGCCCGTCGACTTGACGTGCCGTTGATTTCATTCAATTCCCAGCGATTCTCAACGGATGCGAAGTTGAACCACCTCCTGAACCGCAGGCAGCGAATGAAACTCCTGCCGATCAAAATCATGTGTCGTGCGTTTGCTCCTCGACCCGCCCTGAGTCTTGTGTCCAAAGGCTTCAATCTAGAACCCAACAAACCCAACGCTCACCTTCTCGGTCCAATGCTTCGGCCCGAATTCACGCACGACGGGTGGCGCCCATCAGGGACGCACGCCATCGCTTATCTCCGCCATAGCGTGATGCATCATTTACCCAATCTTGCGGCTCACGCCCAATCGCACGGGTTGACCCTCAAACTCTACGGGCACTACCCTGAGGAGGTACCTGAAAACGTGGAGGTCTGCCCCATTTCCAACGACGGATTCATTGAAGATTTGGTGACCGCTAACTGGATTGTTCAAACGGCCGGGACGCAACTGCTCGGGGAAGTTGGTTGCCTCGGCATTCCATCACTTTGTTTTCCTGAACCTGCTCAGGTTGAGCAGGAAATCAACGGGGTGTTGGCAGAGAAAACCTTCCCCAATGTCGGGGTTGTACATCCCCGAGCAACATCCATTGAGCAACTTGATGAGGTCCTTCATGGCCTGAACACGTCTGAGCCACGCCCCATCATCCGGAACGGATGCGAGCAGGCGGTTGAGATCATTGATTCCTTTTTGACCAAAATCAGCTACCGCCGGTTGGGCGTGGATACACCTTACGACCGATTGACAACGGCGGTCGTGGGATGATGACGGAACCAACGAACCGAAGGGCTATGAACGGCCTTCGCCGAATGAGCACCATGTCATGGGAGCTTGTGGAAGTCGCTTGCCTGCGGCCCCATGAACAAACCCTCCCTTGGCGGGTTGAGGAGATGGTAGAGAAAATTCAGCGCAACAAGTACTTCCACAAACCGTTGCTGGTGGACCGGTCAACCATGACCATTCTGGACGGGCACCACCGGCACCAGGCCAGCCTTCGTCTCGGGTTGAAGCGCGTGCCTGCCATGGTGTTTGATTATCAAGAAGATGAACGCATCGTGGTGGAGGCATGGCCACCAACCCCTCGAGGTTCTGTGAGCAAAGCGTTGGTGGTGCAAATGGCTGAAAACGGGCTGTTGATGGAACCCAAGTCATCAAAGCACAGCATTCATGTCGACATCCCTCGATTGAGGATTCCGCTTGAGGCCCTCACTTCTTGATGGCCTGAAGCATGTCCGCCACGGTCGGTTTGACCTGACTCCAAACCTCGGCGTGGACTTCCAACACCGTCGAACGCGTGTGAATTACGGGGTGACCGTCCTGTTCGGCCTTCTCCATGAAGGCTCGTCGCAGGAGTTTTTGATATTCCAAGAACGACCGAGTAATGGACGGCGACAAGGCCAAATCCGCACCTGCCTCGTAGTGGTTGAGTTTGGTGAGTGAATCGTTGTACATCATACGGTTGAGCAGCCGCCGACCGCCTGCTTGAAGCACCACGGTGACGTCCGGTTCGGGCATGTCCGTGTACAACCCCCGAATCCACTTCTCGTCACCTCCCCGAATGGATTCACGGATCAGGGGAGTCATGGTGTAACGGTCAGCAATCACGACAAAACCCGCCGCCATGAGTGGCTCAATCTGGTGGATGTACTGGTCGTGCAGGTCAGTAGCGTAGAGCAAGGCCCTTGTCCGCCAGTTCAATTGGTGCAACGCCGTGTTTGAGCCTTTGATGAGATCGCCCAACAGGGTTGAACGTGCAAGTCCGACGATGGTGACGGCGACGCCGTGGGCTTTGAGGCGTTCACTCAACAGCCTGGCATGCATGGAACGACCGACGTGGTCGGGTCCTTCGATGACGATGAGTTTCCCCTCTGTTGTCATGCATCTACCTCCTCAAGGGCGCACCAATCGAACGAAGACATGCGAATCATCTCCGCCGTTCTGTCGTTTTCATCAATGGGTTCAACGCTGTTCAGGTCAATGTGTTCGGAGATCAAGGCTCGAACCCGGGATTGCACCTCGGCCACCGTCCCCATGGCGTCCACTCGAACGATGCGTGCTTCTTCGACCAAGGCGTCGTAGATGGTTTTGATTTTGCCCTGGAGGATTTTGTAGGATTCAAACGGGTCAAACGTCCATCCCATGTCAAGCCCGGCTTCGTAGAATTTCAGTGTTGGTCGACCAGTCACGATGCGATCATAACCCACTTCGGGAGGGATGTCGAAATACAGGGTGATGTCGGGCTCGCGCGCAAAGGAGTAATTTCCCTCAATGGTGGTTCTATCTACGCCTCGTGCGCCATCACGCGCCATCGCAGTGAACTTGTATCGGTCGCAAATGACGATGCCGCCCACTTCGAGCATGGGTTCAATTTGCTTGCTCCACCGGTCTGCAAAATCTGCGGCGTGGATGAGGTGGAAGGTTTGTGGTTTCAAGCGCTTGGTGTCCTTTCCAACTTTGGTTGCTGCAGCGACAACAGGGCTGGAGTTCCATTCCGTGTGATGAACGGGAAGGCCGAGGGCACGAATCCAGTTGAACAGCAGCATGGCTTGCGTGGATTTTCCGCTTCCGTCCATGCCTTCGACGGCGATCAGGATGCCTCGGTCCGTGGGTTCCATGGTCCTTCTCTCCCGCTGCACCGCTCTGCTTTCCCTTTTTGAATGCTCGTCATACCTTTTCGTCGTGTATAGTGGGGTATAGAGAAGCAAACAGTGCTCGGTTTTTGTTGTGCCTTGCACTGATGTTCAGCGGAAAGCGTGCAGGAGGCAGGATTCTCACCAACGCGCCATCAGAGATTGCGCTCGGTTCTCATCCTGCCTTACGCTGTTGTGATTTGTTAAGAGTGCAGGAGGCAGGATTCGAACCTGCGAACCGTTACGGACTGGGACCTCATCCCAGCGCCTTTGACCAAGCTGGGCGACTCCTGCGCCGACCTTCGCTCTGTCCTCGCGTATATCAACACCGCGACCTTTCCTCAAGCCTGCTCGTCGAAGAAGACGGCGACTTCATCCAGCGTTTTTCGGTGAATGTCGGGCACTTCTGCATCCTCGGCGGGGTAGCCCACGGGCATCACGAGCATGGCTTCCTCGTGCTTGGGACGCCCCAGCAGTTCCCGCAGGAACCCCATCGGTGAAGGCGTGTGGGTGAGGGTTACCAGGCCCATGCGGTGGACGGCCTGGATGAACATCCCAGCGGCGATGCCGCACGATTCAACGGTGTAGTAGGTCGGGCCCCATTCGCCGTTCTCGCGCTGACGCTTCTTTTGCTTGAACAGCACCACGACCCAGGGTGCGTCCGTGAGATGCGCTTTGACGGCGTCTGTTCCCAGCGGTGCCAGCACTTCCGACCACGCTTCGGGCATGCGCTCACTGTACGTTTTCCGCTCCTCGGCCTCAGCAGCTTCACGGAGTTTTGTTTGCAGTTCATCGCTTCGGATGGCGACCCAGGTCCACGGTTGAAGGTGAGCGCCGTTGGGGGCCGTCGAGCCCGAGAGAATGGCCAACTCGATGAGGCGACGATCCACGTCTCGATCCGAAAAATGGCGCGTCGTACGTCGCTTACTCAACTCAGCGTAGTTTTCCTCGGCCAGCGCCAACATCTCTTCGTGTGACCGTTCGGTCCACTCCAACGGGATGAAAGCGTGGTCGTCCATGTGACTCATGGCGCATCAGCGGTCGCTGGTTGATAAGCGCGTGGCGGCAACCGTTTCGTCAAATCCAGCCGTAGACACCGTTGAGGAGATATACGCAGAAGCCGAGAGGAACAGCGTACAGCGAAAAGCGCCAGAGGGAGAACACCCACGGGCGATCGCCGATGACCTTCTCGACGGTGTCACCGACGGCCTCACCAACATGGGCCACGGCTTCCTCCAGCAACTTGTCTTCCATCACGGCCTGCCATCACCCGATGCGTATGTAGCCCTTTTCACGGCGCAGCACCATCAGGGGCCTCAAGGTGGAGATGGAGCTCGTTTCGCCGCATGAACGGCAGGGTTGTCCACGGGTTCTCGTAGACGGCCAGCACTGCCGGTCCCACTGTCGTGTACCCTTCTCGCTCAACGGCGGCGCGCAACTCCTTCTCAACCCGTGCCGTTTTCTTCGGCGTCGTACGGCCGCTGAATCGGGCCACGGCCACCGTAGCGACGGACGTTGGATGGAGGCGAACACCTGCGTCGTTGGGTGAAGGGAGCGTCTCCAGGGCGTAGGCCGACGGCATGGTGAAGGCCAACCAACCCGAACCGTCCTCTTCCCACATGTGGACCGGGGCCGTCATGGCGATGGAGGTACGTTCGCTGTTGCCGCCAAAGATGTAGCCAGCCACGCGCCGGAAGCCACCGGAGGCGGCACCTCCGTCTCGCCCTGCGGTTTGGACGCGAGCCTGAACGGTGGGGCCGTAGCGACGAACCTCGAACCCGTCGTGGGCGTTGATGACCTCGTATGGCGGCTCTTCAAGGGTTTCAGCCATGGCAACCCTCCCTCGCTCAGGCCTTTGACAGGTTGTGTTCGCTCGGCCAGCGGCCTCGTAAGCGTAGCCACGCTTCGCTGCAGAACATCAGGCCGTACACCGAAGCCAACCAAAGCGTTGGCCGCCCCCACGTGGACATGGACGAATCATCGGGAAGCACCCCGCTCTGGAAGGCCAAGAGGCAGCACAGCCACACCAAGGTGGCACCGTGAACCATCCAACGGACGGCACTCAGCAATTCACGGGAGGTGGCTTCCATTTCGCGAAGTTCTGCTTGGGTCAAGAGAGCGGAGACACCGACGATCTTGTCGAGGGCCGATCCACCGTTCCAGCGGATCCGTCCGAGTTGGAATCGGGTGAGGTATTCAATCCCCGAGAACAGGGTGACCCACACCACGACCACTTCAAGGAAGGGTTCAGCGCCACGCAAATCAAGCGTGCCCCAAATCGTCCAGCCGAGCAGCATCCACAACCAAATCACCTGAAGCATTTGGAAGGTGTGAGCAAATCGACTCAATTTTTGTAACAGTTCCGTGTCATGCCCGAGCACCCATTCGAGCACCAGCACGCCCACAGCGGCCAGACACGTGGTCGCGCTGACCAGCAGCCACCACCCGGAAAGGTCGGCGTCACGCCAGGCCAACATTAACGCCGCCATCACCCAACCGAGCACGAGCACGGTGGCGACGTTGGTTGCTGCCTGCATGGTGTAGAGCGGGTCGCGACCGTCTCGAAGGACGGCCAATCCACCCATGAGTTTGACTTCAAACGCCGAATCGTCCACGATGCCGTGACCAGCCGCTGCCATGCCACCGGCGGATTTGATGCGAGCAGCCTCGACGATGCTCTCGGCCGCCCCGTGTTCCCACGAATCGCGCCCACCGCTCCAGGACGAACCTCGGCTGGCAGCGTGAGCGGCACCCGCTCCACGGGAACGACCGCCTCCGGCCGAACGGGTTTTGGCCCAAGCACGGATTTCAGGCGTGATGATTTCTTCGACCTGGTCTTCGTTGAGCGGTGCCCCATGGTCGGTGTAGAGCCAGCGGCACTGGATGGGAACGGGGTTGGCATCCACGTCGGGCGCCACCATCTGGAATTGACCGGGACCGAGCGTGGGCAACTGGGCCACCAGGTCTTGGTCGCCACCGCTCTCTTTGAGCAGATGCCGCACCTTTTCGACGTCTTGTGGTTGGGTGAACCGTCCGATGAAGGTCGTGTTGGCCTGGGCGAGGATCTTGTAGTCCACGTCGCTGACGTTTTGGGTGGCGAGCACGCACGCCACACCGTACTTTCTCGCCTGCTTGAAAATCAGCTTGATGAGGTCTTTGGCCGGTGGATTGCGAGGGTGTGGAGGAAGGTAGGGCGCCACCTCGTCCATGAAGAACAGCAGTTTGAGTTCCCCATCGGCTGGCTGTTGGGTGAGCATCCAATCGTAGAGTTCGCGGGAGAGTTCTTGGACGAAGTACTGCTTTTGGTTCTCGTCCTGAATGGTGTTCAGGTAGACGATGTTAAGCGGAATTTTACCCGGGACGGCCGGCTCAACGAAAGCATCGATGTCGATGGGCACGCCGTTGGAGAAGAGCAACTGGTTCACGCCTGAAGAAAAAGCGGCAAGGCGGCGAGCGAGGTCGTTGCGTGTGGTTTTTGGAAGACGTTCCTCAAAATCCGTCAGCCCATGCTCCATCATGACCTCGTTCCACGTTGGTGGGTCGACCCGTTCTTCCTCGTCCTCGGAGAAGCATTCGGGGTAGAGGTGGCGAATGAATTCTTGGTGTGGCTCTCGAACGACGCGAGCCAAGGCTTGGAAATCCCCGACGTTCAACCCGCATCGGGTTCCTTCCACCAGAATTTCGTAAAGGAAAGGTTTGACCGTCTTTCCCTGTGTTTTCTCCACGTCAAACCCGGCCAAGTTGGCAAACCCGGCCGCCACCATGTCCCACGCCGTGATGGCTTCTTCCGGGTCCAAATCACCCGGCGGGGCGCGGAAGGGGTCAATGCACAAGGGGAGCCCTTTGCTGCGAAGCGGCGTCCAAATTCGGACTTCGCAACGGTCCATCAGTTGTTTCGCTCGTGCCACAATGCCGTCTTTGTCCTCCAGTTCACCGAGGTCAATGCCGAGGGCGAGGCGAGCTAAATCGCCCTGTGGGTCGATGATGAGGGATGGAATGCCCGCCAGCGCCGCTTCTTCGATGAGGGCTTTGGCCATCACGGTCTTTCCCGAACCGGTGGAACCGAGCATGGCGCCGTGGCGTGCGAGAACCTGTGGAGCGATGTCAATGGCTTCACCGGTGTCTCTTCTCGTTCCCAGAAACATCCCCTTTGGTTTGTACTGACGCTTACCGGGAGACGAACGTCCCGACACCGAGTTGGCAATCGCAGGGGCGTTGTCGTTGAACAGATCGCCGATGAGGTCACCGACCGCGGGTTCGGTCGAGCCGCCGTCCGTGGATGGCGGCGTAACCTCGTCCTCGGGTGACACCATGGGTGGCCGAACATCGGAAGGGGTCTTCAAAGGCGCGATGGGGAGGGTGGTGAAAACGCACACTCAAGGAGGAGAAGAAGCACGCCGAAGCATGGAACGCATTGCGATGGCACGACCTTCGTGGGACGATGAGATGCGAGAGGCGGCCCTGTCTACCTTGGATTCGCTCCACTGGGTCAAAGGACCTCAGGGCAAGGCGTTTGGTCGAGAATTTTCAGCCTACAGCGACGCCGTTCAGGGCACGCCCTGCCAGAGCGGTTCGGTTGCGCTTTGGGCAGCTCTCCGCCTGCTCAACATCGGGCCGGGCGACGATGTCCTCGTCCCCTCAATGACCTACATTGCGACGGCAACCTGCGTTTCCTTGGCAGGGGCGAAGCCCATCTTTGTGGATGTGGAACCCGACCACTGGTGCATCGATCTCGCCGGTCTTGAAGCAGCACGGACGCCCAACACCAAGGCGGTCATCGCCGTTCATCTCTACGGTCAAATGTGCGACGACCGACTGGTTGACTGGTGCGAGGAGCACAACATCGCCTACATCGAGGACGCTGCACAAGCCCACGGAGCGGTTTCCGCAGCAGGCGTGAAGGCTGGTGGGGTTGGCGACGTGGCGTGTTTCTCCTTCTTTCCATCCAAAAACCTCGCCGTTGGTGGCGAAGGTGGGATGATGACGACCCGACGCGAAGACCTCGCTGCTCGGATGGACGCTTTGGTCAATCACGGCCGTGATGCTCGCCTTGAATCCCATGAAGTCGGCTCCAACCTTCGCATGTCGGAAGTCTCCGCTGCCATAGGACGCGTGCAACTCAAGCGCCTCGACGACTGGCTTGCGCGTCGTCGGACCATCGCCGAACGTTACACCGCTGCGTTTGAGGGGCAACCCAGCCTCATCACGCCCACCATTAGGGAAGGAACGCTTCACGCCTGGCATCAGTATTGTTTGCTGGCCGACGACCCTGTAGGTCTCCGTGCGACCCTCGAGAAGGCGAACATCGATTCGAGGGTTTACTACGCCACCCCCATTCATCGTCAACAGGTCTACGCCGACCATCCACAATTCAACGCCGACCTTCCGGTGACCGACCACATCACCCACCGCTTGGTGGCCGTTCCTGTGCATCACCAAATGACCGACGAAGAAGTTGAGCGGGTCATCGCCGCCGTCCTATCCTCAATTTCCTCGTGAAGCCAAGGTTTCAGCCAAGGCCCGATTGGACCACGAACGAAGCCCCGTGATTTCCTGTCCAACCCACGGTGGCAAGGCAACGGCTTGGTTGCTCGAGGACAACTCCACCTCAGCCAGCACCAAGCCGGCCAGGGCACCTTCGAATTCGTCAATCTCCCACGTGAGCCCGTCGGAACCCGTGAACACATAGCGTGTCTTCTCCACGGAGGGAAACGGCCCCTTTGCGAGCAAACGTTGCGCCATACCCTCCTCAACGCTCCACTCAAGTTCGAGCGACGTGTCGTCGGTCACCCTTGCTTTGTAGGTCAAAATGTACTGTTGATTTCGTCGTCGCAGACGTGTGGTCCACAAGGTGGTGGAGGCCAGATGGTTCCGTTGGGTTGGCGTGATATCGGTGAACACCTCGTTTTCAAACATCAACGTGAGATCGTTCACGCTGAGCCAATCACCGACGGTGTAATGCTGCTCAATCTGGAAGACGTCCGAATGTTGCCGCCACGGTTTCTCTTCTCGCCCGTCCACGAGGAACCGGCGTTCAATTTCCATGTGATCGTCCATGTCATTCACCTCCTCCTTGACCGTCTGGAGAGGGTGCCGTGGGCGCCACTTCCTCCATCGGCGCTTCAACGACCGCCACCGGTTGGGCGACGGTGGCAATTTGCTGAACCGGAATGAACTGCACGTCTTCGATGAGTTGCGTGCCCGGTGGGCCGAGGGTTACTCGGTCGATGCTGAACCGGTCGTCGTTGAGCAAGGTTGCATCGCCCTGAGCCAAGCGTTGCTCGAGTTTGCGTGATGTGGAAAAGGCGCGCCAAATGAGCCAGCCGGGAAACACAAGGCTCAAGGAGGCCAACATCATTCCCAGAACGGACATGTTGTTCACCCGTTTCGCTGCAACAACCCCTTCCAAGATGCTTCAGCGTAGGCTGCCGCTGCTGCACCGGGGTCGTCGGCTTTGTGAATGCCAGAACCCACGATGATGCAGTCCGAACCGGCGAGCACGGCTTCGGTGGGGTCGCCGTAGCGCTGACCCATTTCTCCATCGCCGACGGCGAGGTTGACTCCTGGCGTCCAGATCATTTTCGCCTCACCCACGGCACTTCGCAGGGCGGTCAATTCAACGGGCCGCGAACCGTTGCCGATGAAGCCGAACACACCGTCGTGCGCCGTTCCTTTCTCGACCACTTCACGGGTGTAGTCAGGATGAAGCAAGTTGCCTCGACTGGACATTTGCGCGAGCAACAGCACGCCGCCTGAGCGACCCACATCGTTCCAGCCAGCTTGCAACCCGTCGACGATGTCAGGACCGCTGATGAGGTGGGCCGTCACCAAGTCCGACCAGGAGCGGATGTCGTAGATGCCGGCCATTTGCGAGCGAGAGATTTTGCCGATGTCAGCGAATTTGCGGTCTTCAAAGATCAACAAATCTGCTTCGTGAGCCGCCTTGCAGAACTCACCCCATGCTTCAGGTGACCAATCATCCACCAAATCCACGTGCGTCTTGAGCGCTGCAACATGCGGTCCAACGGCCTTCATCAAGTCAAACAGCCCCGCCATGGTGTTTCGGTCCGCCGCCAAACACACCAGTGATTGTTTGCTGGTGGCGACGTCCATGTAGCGCTTGGCCATGGGTGAAGTTGCTGCGGACCATCGCACACCCCATGCCGTCGATGGTTCCATGGGCAGGTCTAGGCGCCGCCCGTCCTCAAGGGTTGTGGCGAGACATCATGTTGATGATGCACCCGCTCGTCCGGTGGTTCATGCGACAGGCGTTGATGCTCACCGTCCTGTTGCTGACGGTGCCGTTGTCCGGTTGTTTCGGGCAGTCCGAACCACCGGCCAGCGCCGACAAGGCCGGGATGTACCCCGACATTTACGAGCGCCATACACTGGATTGGAACTGGACCGGCTCCTACGCCCGTGTGCTCGAAGACGGACCCCATCAAGCACTACCGGTTCAAGAGGCGTTCATCGAGGTGGACACGACCGGAACTTGGGAAGGTGGGCCCAACACCGCTGAGGTCCACCTTTCGTATTGGCTTCCTTCCAACACGGAAGACGGCGAGCAGGTGCCTGTCATCGCCGTGGTCAGCCCGTACTTCGATTACGGCTCCCCCGGGAGCCAATCCAGCCCCACCAACGTGGTCAGCGCGGGGCGCGGCGAATTCATCTACGACAATTTCGTTCCTCACGGCTATGCCCTCGCTCAAGTGGCGGTGTTCGCCACCGAGGAAAGCACGGGTTGTTTCGACTACCGCGGCGACGGGGAAGGTCAAGGGATCCACGAAGCAGTGGAGTGGTTGGGCACCCAAGATTGGAGCAATGGCCACGTTGCCATTTACGGCAAATCCTACGAGGGCGCCACAGCGTGGGAGGCGGCCGCCCAGGGCAGTGAATACCTGAAGACCATCGTCCCCATTTCGGGTACGACCGCCCTTGGCCCGTTGCTCTACAAGAACGGCAGCGCCGAGGCGCGCAGCCAAGTCATGCACTCGAATTACGGTGGATCCATCCTCGATTACGACAGCAACGACCTCGACAACATGTGCGGTGACGTCGTCGAAGGGTTCCTTGCAGGCCCCACTCGGTACGGGTTGGGTGAACTCGATCCTTACATGGACAACTACTACGACGAACGAAGCCACATCGACAAGGCCCTCGGTACGTACAACGGGAGCATTTACTGGGTGCAGGGAATGCAAGACTGGAACGTTGACCCCCACCAAGTCTTCGGCGGACCGCCGGGAACGCACTGGTACCAGACGTACATCGACGAGGGTTACGAGGTTGGTGGCATGTTGGGGCAGTGGGAACACAACTACCCTGACCAATGGACCAAACACAACGCCCAGGCTTCAGGCTACGGCGGTGAAGCAATTCAGAACATGACGCGATGGGACTGGGGTCAAGACCTGTTTGAGTGGATGGAATACTACCTGAAGGGCGTGGGCGACGCGCCTGACCTCCACGCCCAAATCCAGCGCAACGACGGTGAGTGGCGCATTGAGGAAACTTGGCCCCCGCTCGATGCTGAATGGCAACCCGCCACGTGTTCAGCCAGCGGATCGGTCGGCTCATCTTCAACCGTGGTGGTCGCTTGCGATGCCATGTCGATGGACCACGACACCCACATCAGCGGCTTACCCACCCTCCACCTCGACGTTACTCCTTCGTTTGACGGCGGGCAAATCTTCGCTGAACTTCGGGACGCAGAGACAGGCCTTCGTTTCGGTCATGCCACCATGGACGTTCGCTACCACGCTGGTGGCTACGACGCCCAAACCGTGGTGCCCTTTGCCCCAATTACAATGCTGATGGAATTCCAAGGCATGGACGTCATCCTTCCTGCAGGCCACGCCCTTGAAATCGTCCTGACACAAACGGGCGAGGACTACCTCCCACCTGCCTGCAGCAACGCGTGCCCCATCACCGTCAATTCGGGCGAACTCACACTCCCCGTCATTGAGCGAGACGGTTCCACCGTCCTTATCACGCCCCAAGGCGATGATGCCGCCAACAACCAGTAAATCGGAATGTCGCGCCGAGAATAGCCTCTTATCTTCATACAGTTAGGTGCATGTATGGCAGAGGTGAACCTCCTCTACATTGGTTCAATTTTGAGTGCTGCCCTTGGTTTACTCGCACTCTACCTCGTACGCAAAAACGAGACGTTGGATTGGAATGAATCCATTGCAGCACATATTTTGTGTTTGATGTTTGTCTCGAAAGGGGTTCAAAATGCGTCAGCGGCTTACTATTTCACCGCTTCAGGTGACGAATGGCAATTTTTCTTTCAACTTTCGACCATGATGGAATATTTCTTTGGGGGCGCCATGGTGATGATGTGCTTGGTGTACCCTATACCGTTCTTACGCACGAAAAAACATCTCAAAATCGCCGCCCTTGTGTTGTTGGGGCATCTTTCTGTGAAAATCGCCCTCAACCTCGCAGGCATGGCACCTCATGTTCTCCAACTTCCGGGCACGCTGTATGTCGCTGGATGCCTTGTTTGGGGCACAGTGTACGTTCGTTTTAGGACAATGCCGCTAGAACAACGAACAGTATCAACACGAAAAATCGCCCTTCTTTGCGGGCTGTTCTTGACCCTCATCATGGGGCATGCTTGGATGTGGTGGCCGGGCTTATTCACGCAAGCAGATTACTTCTTTTTCATCGATGCCGGAGGCGGCGCCTTCACGCCAACGAGCTGGGATTTCTCCCTTCTCAACGGGTACGCATTTTGCATTTCAATGGGACTGGTGATGCTTGTTGTTGAACTTTACATGGCCATCAATGGTGATCGGTCGAATTTGCTTTACATCGTTTCAACATACTTCGTTCTGGGCGCCATTGGCTACACCGTTTTATCCTCAAAAGACTCTGCAGGTTTTTTCAGCGATGCTGCAGGCCTGGCGCAACTCTGGAACACAATCACATCATCCATGCATTTCACGATCATTCGTCCGATGATCGCACTTTATGTGCTCATGAAATACGACCTCTTTGACATCAATCCAACGACGCGCCCCATTGCCAAGACCATGGCCATTATCCTCATCGTTGTCGCCACATCTGCAATATTAGAACTGGTCCAAACGATTATTCCAGTCAATCAAATGGTATCGGCCGCCTTGCTCGGGATTATCATCGCCCTCGGAGTTGGTTGGGAGGAACGGTCGTTCAACTCCCTGGTCACAAACCCGTTTGACATACGTGAAGGCGTGGATGAGCGGTGGTATCCTGATCTTGACCTCAAAACAAGCCACATCTCTCGAATTGACGGCTATGCCTTTGTTTATTTGCTTCTAAGCCTCTTAATCTCGTACATTGTCTGGCAAACCGGGACGCCGATGGAAACACTGCTTGAGCGAACGGAGGTTTCCTCATGAGCGATGAAAACATCCTCACGTTGCTCTTCGAAGAGCCAAGTTCCAAGCCCAAACTCATCACGTTTTTTGCGGTTGTCATGGTGATCGTTGCTTACAATGCAAGCGTCTTTTTTGTTATTCGAGCAGACGACATCGCACAAAAAGACCTCACACCCACGTTTGAGATATCGTTCAGTGAGAAGACCTACGGTCAAGACGAAACCATCACGGTTGGGGATGGTGAAACGCAAACCGTCACCTACACGGCACCCGATGAAGTGATGCAAAATCATTCAGGGTTTGGTTACCTGAAAATCATCTTGACTTACGATGAAACATCAGGTGAATTTGCAGACCCATGTGATACCGTCCTCGCAGATATTTCTCCAACCGGTGCCACTGCCCAATGGTCCGATGAAGGAAATGTATTGAGTGACGGAGATTCGGATTGCAATGCCATCGAGCTGTTTGTCCTCGTTTATCCTGCGTATTCAGGCGTCTCATCAGTTGAACGTGGAAAGTCTGTGGTAGAATGGGAGGATGAATGGAGTGACGCCACCCACGGAGCGGGTATCTTTTCTATTGACATTGAAGTGCAAGTTAACGAGCCTCCCACTTCAGGGCTACCCACCGTTGCGGATGATGGTGAAACAGTGGCCGTTGCGATCGAAGCCGTCTTTTTTGACGTCCAGGTCGTAGAAATCAGTTGAATTGTGTGCTCGGCGATCAAAAATACATCTTATCAGCAATATTTTGGTTTATTGTTCATATGATGAGATTCAGCGCGGGTCTTCCCGCATTTGCACATCAATCATCGAAGAACACGATACATTTTTTAGTCAATAATTCAAATATTTTCAATTTTACTAATCATCTGGACAACATTTCTTGATAATTATCATGCGTATGATTCATATACCGTCCTCATAGCGACGCGAGTGATACCCATGATGGAGAAAGCAAAACTGGAGTACATTTGGCTTGACGGATACGAACCCACGCAGAACATGCGCAGCAAAACGATGGTGCGCAACAACTTCGGCGGCACGGTCGAAGAATGCCCCATGTGGATGTTTGACGGTTCGTCCACGAAGCAAGCCGACGGTAGCTCCTCCGACTGCCTGTTGAAGCCCGTGAACATCTTCCCTGACCCCCAGCGCGTGAACGGCTACCTGGTCATGTGCGAGGTCCTCAACCCTGACGGCACGCCCCACCCCAGCAACGGACGTGCGACCATCGACGACGATGACAACGATTTCTGGTTCGGCTACGAGCAGGAGTACTTCATCATGGACGTTGACACGCAACTCCCCCTCGGTTTCCCCGTTGGTGGCTACCCCGGCCCTCAAGGCCTCTACTACTGTTCCGTGGGCGGCAAGAACACCCACGGCCGAGCCCTCGTTGAGGAACATGCCGATCTCTGCCTTGAGGCTGGCATCAACTTCGAAGGCATCAACCAGGAAGTCGCTTGCGGCCAGTGGGAATTCCAAATCTTCGCCAAGGGCGCCAAGCAAGCCGGCGACGAACTTTGGGTCGCTCGCTACCTCCTCGACCGCTTGACAGAGAGCTATGGCTACTACATCGAGTACCACCCCAAGCCGATCAAGGGCGACTGGAACGGCTCGGGCATGCACGCCAACTTTTCCAACGGCGCCATGCGCGACAAGGGTGGCAAGGAACTCTTCGACAGCATCTGTGAAGCCTTTGGCCAAAACATCGAGAAGCACATGGCCGTTTACGGTGCCCACAACGAAGAGCGCCTGACGGGCCTCCACGAGACCCAATCCATTGACCAGTTCTCGTACGGTGTGTCCGACCGTGGCGCCTCCATTCGCGTGCCAGCTTCGGTGCCAACCGACGGCTGGGTTGGCCGCCTTGAGGATCGCCGACCAGCCTCCAACGGCGACCCCTACAAGATCGGTTCCGTGATCATCTCGACCACGAAGTCGGTTTGCTGAGTCTCACGCCGCTGCTTCACGTAGCCGCAATCGGCGTACGCCGATGAGAACCGCTAGGATGACCACGAGGGTGAACACGTTGGCCACGATCATGGCCAGTGAATCCACCAAGACGCCGTAGATGAGCCACAGCGTGAGGGCGACCGTGACGATACTGAACGTGGTCAACGAGATCCCTTCGTGTTGCTCGTGAACCCACACGTCTCGAATTTGTGGAACCCACGCCACGATGCCCAAGGCACCGGCGACGAGCCCGATGGCCTCAATCCACGGTTCTGCCATGCTCCCCGGCTCCTTCCAACCGGTTTCAAGGCTTCTGGGACGATTGTCCGAGATGGTCGTTTAGGGAAGGGGTGGAGAGATTGATGGAAGCGATGGTCGACCAGGGAATGTCTTCAGGGGATTTTTTGCCGACAACATGCATTCGCATGGTGGTTCCGTAAGGCAAGCTGGCCTCAATGCCGCGCTCGCCGGAGGCGAGGTTGAGTTTGCTCGGCTTCGACGAAAGAAACGCACGCCATCCTCCGGGATGAACCACCGTTCCTGTCAGCGGCGAACGCCGTCCGGACTGCCATGATTCGACGGAAGCCCCCAATCCAAGATCCAACACATCGCCTTTGCACATCAGCCCGCCGTTGAGTTTGACCTCGTCCCAGGTACCGAATCCGGCGAGCGTTTCGAGCAAACCTTCGTTTAATGCGCCGGGGTCTTCTTCCTCAAGCAGGCCGATGAAGCCGGCTTCGTCCTTGACGATGCTTCCCAACTCCATCACGTTGCTTGGCCAGTCGAGGTTGCGGTTGGTAAAGGCCAGGACCACGCGAACGTCAACGCCGTCGTCCTTGCCCACCCGTTCGTTGTGCATCGCCACGAGCATCCGAGCCTTTCGTGCGATGCGCTGGTTAACCGTACTGTGATTGTGCGTTGTGCCGTTTTTTCGGTGCTGAATGAATTCCTCTTCCGCATTGATTTCAAACGATCCCGACCAGTGCTTTTGCTCAACCACCAGCAGGGTGTTGCCGCCCACGATCACGAGGTCAATCTCCCGCTTTCCGCCCTGTTCAGCATCAGGGATGCGAACCGATTCAAACACGTGCCAGCCATTCGCTTTTCCGGCGGCTCGACTGATTTTTGCGAGCCGTTGTTCGGCCAACTCGCCAGCGCGATGAATTTCATCGGGAGGATGGAAACGCCGCCGTTCCCGCCACCACGTCCAGCGTGCACCGAGTTTCATGCTTTCACCGAAGAAGTTCGTCCACGCTGTTGACGATGATGGTCGGGCGCTGTTCAGCCCCTTCTGGTAATTCGTCAACGTCGGCTTGAGTGGCTTCGCCGGACAGCACCAGCACGCCCACCACCCCTGCACGGGTCGCCATCGCCATATCGGTGTAGAGCCGGTCGCCAACCATGGCGCATCGCTCGGGCTTGAGGCCTAAGGCTTCGATCTTGTGCAAAATCATGCCTGC
>CAXRAL010000055.1:0-4435 GCA_964228815.1 Candidatus Poseidoniaceae archaeon | reverse complement strand
AGCGGTGATGCGCGAACCGTGCGGGCCGTGGAAGTGCGCCTCGGAGGGCGCCAAGGCGAGGCCTACACGTGGCACAGCCGTGAAGTCGTTGGGGCTGCTGGCTACCGTTGCCCGGTGGCGACTGCGTTGGTGGAGGAGACCTACGGCGAGGTCATGGTCGATCGCATGCACTACTGTGCAGGGTACCGCGAGTACTGGCAGAACGTCGAGGGGTGCGGTCCTGATGTTGGCGACATCGAGATTCACTTCGTGGATTCGATCATCCCGGGCTACTTCTGGCTGTTTCCGGTCTCCGAAGGCGTGGTCAACGTCGGCATTGGCATGGTCATCGGCCTGATGGACAAGCAGAAGAAGAAACTCAAGGCGATGCAAGCGGACGTCATCGCGAACCATCCGCTGTTCAAGGAGCGCTTCGCCAACGCGACGATGGTCGAAGGCAGCGCCAAAGGATGGCAACTGCCCTTTGGTTCCCCGCGCAAGAAGGAATCTCGACAACCGCGGCGGGCGGCGGGAAGCGGCATCCGCCTGGTCGGTGATGCGGCGAGCCTGGTCGACCCCTTCTCGGGCGAAGGCGTGGGCAACGCGCTGGTCACCGGAGAAATGGCGGCGCGGCACATCGTCGAGGGCCTGACGCCCGACGCCTACATGGAAGAAATGTGGGCCATGCTCGGTCCTGAACTGACGAACTCCTACCGGATGCAGAAGCTGTCGCGTCGGGCCTGGTTGCTCAATTGGTTCGTCGGGAAGGCGAGCCGCAAGCCCGCCTTGCAGGAGATGATGACCGAGATGATCGCGAGCAAGGAGGCGCAGGAGAACCTGCATTCACCCCTCTTCATGGCCCGGACCTTGCTCTTCTGAACCCTCGGCCCATTGAATGTAAGTGGCAGGCCCCGATCCCGTGAACACAACGCTGTCCCCAAAGGCGTGTTCGATCATTTTTCTCGCCGTCCAAGACGAAGGGTATCCAAGTTCGACGCCGAGTCGTTTGAGCGACAATTCTGCCGGGTGCTCTTGTTGAACGACGTTGGAAATTTGGGAGAGGGAGCGCTGCTCGCCGGGTTGAGGAAGGAACGTCGCGAGCGCTTTCTTGAACGCGACGGCTGCGATGAAATGCTTCTCAGCCGCAGATGTGGTGGCCTCTTTGCTCAAGGGTTCCTCTGAAGTTTTCAACCGAACCGAGCCCTTACCGGCTTCGTCCTTTTCAACTTCAATCTCGCTTCCAAACGCGTCCATCAGGATCTTCAACAGACCCCAACTCTTTGGGTACCCGGCTAGGGTCGTGAGGGTCTTTGTGGAGCGTTTTTCAGCATCGGTGTACCTGACACGGCCCAGAAGGGTCGACATGGGGATGAAGTCCTTCGAAGAAAGATGTGGGCGAAAGAGCCGTTGAACCGTTTGCTTTCGCTCCTCAAGCGGTGGCTGCGGCAGGGTCTGTTTCGACCAGTACCTCACCGTGCCTTCGTCACGGAACGTCGCCTGACCTTTCAGGAGATGTTCGAGAAGGGTGTTCATGGACTTGGATTTCGCGTACCCGAGGCCGAGGAACAAGGCCCGGAGAGATCGTTGCTGCGCATCGCTGTGTTTGACCTGGTTGCCGAGTTGGGCTTGCTTGATTTCGCCATAGGCTGGGATTTGAGCCAGAACCATGGCCCTCAGGGTGGCGGTGGACACGCCGTCTTGTTCCGATTCCGAATCGAGGGTTACCTGCGTTTCATCGCTTGCTGGCTGCGAATCGGACAGGGGATTCAAGGCAGGTGCATCCCGTTGATGTCGGCGCCGGTCCTGTGCCGAACCTCGAAGCCATTCACGCAAAGAAAAACCAAGCCATCCACGGCGGCGGGCGGGCAAACGAGCCTCGCGTGTTGGACGTGTAGGTCCAGCCCCGGCCCCCTCCGATGACACCGTAAGCGACGTGTTCGATGCACGGGCGAACCAGCGGGTCCCGTTGCGTTCCCGTTCCCGACCGCCCGAAGCCAAACGAAGGAACTCCTGATGCACCTGCGGAATGTTTGCGCCGTGCGCATGCCCATGATCGACCGTGATGAAACTCCACAGAACATAGGCCTCAACAAGGTCCCACTTTGCCATGGTGGGTTGATTGCCGAGGAGCGAGACCTTCAGCTCTGCCCGAGCTGAGTTGCAAATCTTGCACATCAGCATCTTGTTGTCCACCGTATTTTCACCGCCGAGGCTCACGTCGAGGATGTGTTCGGTGTTGTAGTTGTTCCCGCTCAACAGCGTGCCACAGTGCACACAATCGATGTTGAGTTGAAGCATCTTGTTCCGCTTTTCCTTGGTCAAGGCATTTCCATTGTTGGGTTTCTTTTGCGCCTGAACGTGGGCCTTAGCCAAAGACAATTCCTTCCCGTACACCAACCGAAGGTTCTCCAAGCTGAAGAAATCCAAGCCGATTCACTCCGCAATGGTAAGCCGTCGTGCGCGCGTGGAGAAGACGTATCCCACTCCGCTTCTGCACACGACACCAGATAAACCCACGAGGTAGAACCCCAATGGAGGTTGAGCGTTTCGTCCGTCAACTGACGCTCTCCGTCGTCGGAGGGCGGTAGGGATATCCGTCACGGTCTTGAGGCGAGGCCATGGGTGTGCTCGGGCCGTACTGGCGATGGCGCACGACGTGGCTCCGGTCAAAGTGGAAGCGAAGGGTGCTGCGCACCATCGCGTCTTGTGATGACCCTGCAAGCCTGAGGGTGCACGGCCCGACGGAGTTGAACAGGGACACCCATCTGGGAAAAAACGTCAATTTCAACGGGCTCAGGGTCAACGGAACTGGAACGTTACGCATTGGTGACAACTTCCACAGCGGCGAGGATTGCCTGATCATCACCCAGAACCACCGCTACCATGGCGACGCCTTGCCCTACGATGCGACCTACGACCTCTTGCCGGTCACCGTTGGGGACAACGTCTGGTTTGGCTCGCGCGTGACCGTGCTTGGGGGGGTGACGATCGGTGAAGGGGCCATCGTCCAGGCCGCCTCATGCGTGGTCAAGGACGTCCCCGCAGGGGCCATCGTCGGTGGCCACCCTGCGGCGCAGTTTAGCGAACGGGACATGGCGCACTACGAACGCCTCAAGACCGAAGGTCGCTTCCACTGAAGCCTCCGGAGATGGGCCCATAGAGGCCCATGAACAGCGGCAGGGATATGGGAGCGATGGCCGAGGCGGGCGCATGAACGGCGTGGACGCGAGCCTTGAGGGCGTGGAAGCGGTCTTTCTCGACCTCGACGGGACAATCTACCTTGGCGGGGGATTGATTCCAGGTGCTCTGGAGTTTTTGGATCGTTGTCAGACCAAGGGCGTACGCCGCTATTTCTTGTCCAACAACTCGAGCCGTTCCGTGGCGCAATACCACGCCAAATTGGCCAAGCTTGGGATCCCATGCACCGAGGATGACATCTTGCTGTCCACGCATGATCTGCTCGCGTGGCTTGCTGAGGAAGGCATCACGCGGACCTACGCCGTGGCGACCGAAGGCATGTGCGCCATGATGGAGGCCGTGGGCATCTCCACCAAGGACGAGGACCCAGAATACGTCGTCCTCGGCTACGACACCGAAGTGACTTATCCCAAACTGGAAACGGCGAGCGTCCACCTTCACCGGGGCGTACCTTTGGTGGCCAGCCATCCCGACATGGTGTGCCCTTCGCCCGACGGAGGGTTGCCGGACGTCGGCGCCTACCTTGCCCTGTTCGAAGCGACGACCGGCGTCACGCCCGACCACATTTGCGGCAAGCCGAATCCGGGCATGATCCTCCATGCCGTGGAAGCCCTCGGCCTTCGCCCGGACCAATGCGCCATGGTCGGTGATCGGCTCTATACGGACATCGCGATGGCCAACCGGGCCGGTGTGGTCGGCGTGCTCGTGCTGTCGGGTGAAGCCACGGAAGAGGACGTGGCGGCCTTGCCCAGCGATGCCTTGCAAACGCCTGACATCGTCGTTGGAAGCGTCGACGAATTGCTGCGCTGACGGCCACCATTTGGCTTAAGGCACGGCAGACGATGGATTGGCGTGCACCGCTCGCTTCTGCTGGTGCTCATGCTTCTGTCCGCCTCACTCGCCGGGTGCGTGTCGGATGAGCCACCTGTGCTTGAGGTGACGGCCAGCGAAACCGACGTGGAGGTCGTCGAGTTCTACCAAAACGGTGTGCTCGCGGAAAATATCGGGGCAACGGTCACTTTCGATTTCTCCGGAACTGAATCTGCCGTGAGGTACACCTTGGACGTCTCCGACGGCCGTGAAGCGGTTGAGGGGTTGGCCGAAGAAGGGCCTCTGCTCAACCTCACCTTCGAGGCTCATGGCGTGTACAACGTCACCGCAACCGCGATCGATGCAAAGGGGAGGCAAACCAGCCAAGACATCGCCGTTCGCGTGAACCTGCGGATTGAGTGGGAAGAAGAGGGCACCCAAGACCCAA
>CAXRAL010000054.1:0-14683 GCA_964228815.1 Candidatus Poseidoniaceae archaeon | reverse complement strand
CCCGACGACGCCCCTCCCGCCAACCCGGGAAAGAGGAAGCACTTGCCGTCCCAACCGATGAGTGCGGCGCGTGCGGCGCAGATCTTCCGGCCGATGCCACCGAATGCGGTACCTGCGGGGCGAAGTTTGGTTGAGTGTCTGTCAGCGTTCATAGGGCTCGTCATCGCCGTAGCTCGGCCATCAATCGCTTCATTCAGACAACCTCGCTATGCGTGATATGGATTTGAAATGCTCGCACCTCCCAGCGAGTGCTTCATAGAGTCGTGGCCGGTGGTGATGGTATGGCGCGTCCAGGCCTCGGTGCCACCCTCCTGGTGGTGGTCCTCATGGCTTCCACCTCTGGGTGCATGGGTCTCATCGCTGCTCGTGAGGCGGTCGAGGAACTCCGAGAGCCGGCGTACGAGGATCTCAAAAACGAGAAAATCACCGTCGTTCATTCCTTTCAGAACATTGACGACTACCTGACCGAGTACACGAATCGGTCCACGTTCACGGTTGACGACCAAACCAACGAAATCAACGTCTACTTCAAGGTCTCATTTGAGGCATCACGCAACCTTCCATCCGTCCTTCTTGACAACGAAAGCCACTACGTTCGTGCCACCCTCACCGATGCTGAAGGCAATGTTCAGTGGGAACAAGACGTGAGTGAAGACGCCAGCCCCCTCGAGGAATCGCTGCTTCCCAACCCCTCATTTGCCCACGGCGAATGGGAACTTGACATTCAAGCCCGCGGTGGAGGAGAGAGCACGTTTGGTTCGATTCAAGACAACTTTGTCATCATCGTCACCATCACCAACAGCTGCATCCAATACCCGTTGGTTGACGAGTGCTACTGATTCAAACCAAGCGCTCATCGCAAGCATGGCGACGTGAGCAATGCTGACATTTCCCAGGGCGGTCGTGATTTCGGACCGCACCGCCTTGCGCCATGGCGGTTTGCACCACCAAAATTTGTTGGTCCAACTCTTCCTTTGCAGCGTCGTCCCACGGCAGTTGATGCAGGTGGTCGCTGCCGTAACGAAGCAGTGCGTACGGTGGTGTTCGGCCGGTTGTAACCTCAACCAGACGAGCGTAAGCGAGGGCCTGCAATCGATGCGAATCATGAGGTCGTTTGGGGACTTTGCCCGTCTTTTGCTCAACGGGAATGAACTCCGAATCAATGATGACGATTTGGTCAGGTCGGCCGCGCAGGCCGGTGTCCTCGTCAACCAGCAATTGCGCACTCTCCTCGTCGTCTGAGTAGGAGATTTCATCGGTCACCTTCAGGTCGTTTTCTGTCGCAATGCGCCGTGCTTCGTCGTTGTTCTTCAGCGCACGTCGGAGAATAATGGACGCAAGGAAGGTCCAACTCAGGGTCGTGATGGCCAACACGTACGAGGCTTGCTGCCGGTTTTCTGCAAACAGGAGGGCACTGGAGTGGATCGCCAGCAGGATGGCAGAGACGAACATGAAGGCTTCAAGAATGCCGCCTTGGAACCAACCGCCCATGAACCCACGTGGCTCAAACACCGGGTCGATGGTTTCCACTCCACCTTCCAGCGCCGGCAGAAACGGCTGCTTCAAGCCAATGGCTTTCCGCCAGGGCACGAGGAGCGCCAAGATGCCGACCACCAGGAACGAGAGGGCTCCAGCGGCCAAGAGTTTTGAAAATTCCATCACGTTCAGTCCCATGTCATCGATGTATTGCATGGCCACCGTATCAATGAGCAAGACCACGATGATGGCGTACCACCATTGCCAAATGAGCAGGTTTCGTTTGGCTTCAAATTGATGCCCTTTGAGGTCCATCATGGATTCGTGGATGGCTTGATGCTCTTCCTTTCCCTTCTCGATGGCTTCGCTTTGCCCGCTGACACCCTTGGTGGCGAGGTACCACGACATCGGGCAGTAGGTGTAGCGCTCGAGGTCGCTTGCACTCACGGAAAGCGGGGTGTTGTCAGGGTTGAACCATCGCCCGTTGGCGTCTTGAACAGCGTCTGGATGGGTCGGAAGAGAACCCTTTCCACCCGCTCGCTCCTCCGCCATATTCGGGCGAATTGGGTGTTCTTTTTTGAGCCCTTTTCCGTAGTGTGCGAGCAATCTTCGCCGGTATGTCCGTGGCCACGAGCGACGAAGCGGTTTAATACAGGGGGTTTGTGGGCGGCTTGCTGTGGTTCAACATGTCCGAAGAAGCCAGTTTGCTCGTGTCCGCCGAAACCTATGAGGAAAACGCCGTGAACATTGGTACTCAACAGAAGAGTGCCGACATGAGCCGCTTCATTGACCGTGTTCGTGAAGACGGTCTTTACCTTCTTGACATTCCCACCACGGACGCCCGCATCCGCTCCATTGCCGCCCTCCTCAACACCTACGACGCACCGTCCATCATGGTCGTCAGCGCTCGCCAATACGGACAACGCCCAGCTCGCTTGTTTGCTGAAGCCATTGGCGCCCACTCCGCCGTCGGCCGTTTCATCCCCGGCTCGTTGACCAACCCTGCCCTCCGCTCCTACATCGAGCCCGATATCCTGTTCGTGACCGACCCAGCCAACGACCAGCAAGCCTTGCGCGAAGCCGTGGCCACCGGCCTGCCCATCGTTGGCATCGTCGACGCCAACAACCACCTTCGCAACGTTGACATCGCTCTTCCTGCCAACAACAAGGGTCGCCGCTCCCTTGCGATCATCTACTGGCTCCTCGCCCGTGAAGTGCTGAAGGTCCGTGGCGAAACCACCGATGAGGCTTGGGCAGAAGCCAACGACCTCGAAGACTGGGAATCCACCTTCTGAGGCTCAAGCGCCTGCGAGGAATCCGCTGATGGCATCAGCCATGGCTTTGGCTGTGTCCTGTTCGTGCATCAGCGTGCGAACCTTCTTTGCGCCCGGCAGCCCTTTGGTGAAGGCGATGGCATGACGTTGCATCCACTTGCCTTGGATACCAACGGTGGCCTCGGAGAGGTCGATGTACCGGTCCCAGCACCATTTTCGTGACACAAAGGCACGTCCGATGTCGCTCAACCCGTACCAGTCATCGTGTTGGGCCACCCAGGGGAGGTCGTCTTCCTCCATCCAACCCAATCCGACCTTGATGTCGGAAAACACGGTCGGTCGGCCGATGGCGCCACGTCCGATCATCAAACCAGAAGCACCGGTATGGGTGAGGCAAGCGGCAGCGGAGGATGCATCCACCACGTCGCCGTTGGCCACGACCGGGACATCAACCTCGTCCACCGCTTCTTTGATGCTCGTCCAGTCTGCTTCTCCCGAATATCGCTGTTTGAGCGTACGGCCGTGGATGCACAATCGCTGAGCGCCGACCGCTTCGAGTTGCTGACAAATCTCGGTGGAATTGTTGGCCCTTCCCCCACCGGTTCCAAGTCGCATTTTGGCGGTCACGGGAACATCGACGCGCTCAACGATGGTTTCCACCATGCTGACAAGGCGTTCGGGCTCACCCATCAGGGCTGCTCCGGCACAGATGTTCGTGACTTTGGGGGCCGGGCATCCAAAATTCAAATCGATGACATCGGCGGCCGGGGCGAGCATTTCTGCGGCGGTAGCCATGTCTCCAGGGTCACCTCCGAAAATTTGGGGAATGAACGGAACCTCCGTTTCGTGGGTTTCCATGCGACGCCACGAGGTCGCTGCTTCCCGAGTCAGCGCAGTTGAATTGGTGAATTCGGTGATGGTGACATCCGCCCCGCACTCTTTGGCGAGGAGTCGGTAGGGGAGGTCGGTGACGCCGGACATCGGAGCGAGGTACAACGGGCGTTCTTCGCCGTCCCACGGCCCTCGTTTTTTCCCGATGAATTCGGACATGCACTCACTGCTCACTTGTCGGCGTTGGCCGCCATGGCCTCATCCAGCAGGCCCGCCACCCGCACCATGCGTCGCAGCACCCGATCAAGTCGGTCCTGAACCCGACGTTGAACAGCGCTGGCCGAAGGCCCTGCCATGCGGTAGCCCATGGGCAAGCGACCGCCAAGCAGGTTCAGCAGCAGCATTTGTTCCCGGGCCTCAACACCGCTGAGGTGTTGGGCCACGTCGTCAACCGAAAGGGCGTTCTTCGAGAGCTTCTTGAGGAGTCCACCCTGTTGTTGTTCGTTGAGCAGCCGTTGAAAGCCGCCCTTCTTGAGCATCCAATCCTCGCCTCTTCGCTGATGTTGAGTGGTCATGGCGGTCCACAGCGCCGTGTTGAGTCGATCGGTCCGTGGGACGCGCTCCACCATGCCGGTAGCCCGAAACCGATCGAGGATTCGGCCCACCCGCGCCTTTTGACCGCCGTGTTGTTCAGCCGCTTCGTCAAGGGACAACGGGAGGTTTCGGGTCAACAGCGTTTCAAACAACCGAACGGACAGCGAATCGGCGCGAAGTTCAGCGCCGGGTCGCTCGCCCAACAAACCGAAGTCGTTCATCCAGTGGGAAAGCACGCTGCCTTCGGTTTCGGTGGGGATGGGGCGATGGTCGACCAAACCGAGCGAGAACGGCGCCCCCTCGTCTTGCGGCAGTTCCACGGGAAGCGGCTCACTCGAGCGGGTCCAAGCGGCGTTGATGAATTCAAACCGTTGCTGAAGCACGAGACTGCTGTGCTGTTGAAGGTGGGCAACGGCGTTGGAAAGCGAGCCACCGCGCAGGTAGTACTTGCGCCAACCCTTGCCTTCGTTGGTGAAGCCGATGAGCCCGGTTTCAACCAGGCGGCCCAGGTGATGGTTGAGTGAGGCTGGCATTAACGCCAGCTCATCCGCCAGCATTTGTGCGTCCCAACTCAGTTCCGGTTGGCCGAAGAGGTGATCTCGGAGCAAACGATGAACGGGGCCTGCTCTTCCGTGGTCAGCGGTGGCGTCGCCTCGCTTTCTCACCAGCGAGAGCGTGTCGATCATCCAAGCGATCAGACCGTCCACATCACGCTCGGTCGTGGGCAATGCGTGCTCTACAAGCCGGACAGAGAACATGGTGTTAGGGGGCTGTCAAGGGTCTTTGAAGCCTGTGTAACAGTTGTCGCTCAAGCGGCAGATTTCGTAATCGTCACTTCATTGCGAGGACGGGTGTCGGTCGTCAACAAAGTCGTAATCCACGCCTGAGGGTCGGCTGTAAATTTCAAGGTCGATGTGAGGCATCAGTTCAATTCGGTCCTCGCGCAAAATGCCACGGCGCCGAAGCACCTTGACCGCGCTGTGGACGGTGGCACGGGTGCGCCCCAATCGTCGAGCAAGGGCGGCCTGAGAGCGGGGTACGCCTTCACGGTCAATGTTCTCGATGATCATCCGTTGGACCGGCGACAGGCCGATGGGTAACTGCTGAGCCATGCGCTCTTCGCCCACCACTTTGCTGCGCAGCACTTCGACCTGGCTCGGCCCACCAGCGAAGTAACAGGTACGCCCGTTCACGGGCATCACGGTGACCGCACGGCGAGTTTGGAGCACATCCAGATGGTGGCGAAGGGTGCCGTTGGCGGTGTTCATCACCGTCTGCAGTTCACGGTAGCAGAGCCCCGGCCGAGCCTCAAGGGTGGACAAAATGCGGCGGCGAAGCGGGTGCTCGTAGCTGGTGGCACGGGTTGAGATGCCACCGATGGCCATGGCGCCGACGGTGCCAGCAAAGGTGGCCAGGCCACCGGCGATCCCGACCACGCCGCTGGCAGCGCCCGTGAGTCCAGCCGCCAACCAAGGGCGCTGACGGGTCCACTGTGCGAGCAGAGGCATGGAGTGTGGTTCGCCTTCTCCTCCCTTAAGCCATCGCTTGATTGTGTGGCCATTTCGTTGCTCACCTCAATCTCTTTTGGTCGGTTAAATAGGCTCGCAGGTAATTGTTTATGTTAGGAAAGTGAGGCCATGAGGGACCGTGAATTGGAGGAAAAAATACAGGCAGATTTGGATGCTGGCGGTAACGTTTGGGTGGTTGGTGATGTTCACGGATTTTTCCAATCGATGAACGAATTGTGTGCTCGATTGAATCTTCGAGACGGTGATTGGGTGGTGTTTTTGGGGGATTTGATCGATCGCGGGCCGAACAGTTTCGGCGTGGTTCACGATGTCATGCATCATCCGAACTACTGCACGGTTCGTGGTAATCACGAGGACATGATGGTCCAGCAATTTACCATGGAGAAGCTCCGCACACCCGACACTGACGTGATGCTTTGGATGCGAAACGGCGGCAACACCACCGTGGCTTCGTACATGGACTCTGTCCGAAACGAAGCGGGTGAGATGGATGAGGGCGCCCTTGAGCGTGTGGCGGCCGAGCACACGGGGTGGATGGCCAACTTGCCGACGCACCTCGTTCTCGACCGCTGGCGCTTGGTTCATGCAGGTTATTCACCCGACCTCCCGCTGGACGAGCAACGGGACGAAGATTTGCTTTGGATTCGTGGTGCCTTCCATCACGCTGTTTCCCCGGTCGACGATAAACGAACCATTGTGTTTGGCCACACGCCGACCGTGGGTCTCCCCGGCCATACGGTTGAGGATTGGGGGACGGTCTGGCACAGCAACGTGAAGCTGGCCGACGGGCGCTCAGCAGCGATTGGTTTGGACACGTGCCTGTATCACGGCCCTGGCGACCGCCGTGCATTGACGGCGATGAACCTTCGAACCGGTGAAGTGATTCAGCAACATCGGGTTGAGGCCTAGGCCTTCACCACGGAGCCGGCCACCATTTTGAGATGGGCCACGAGCGGCGAAAGCAAGCGGCCACAGGTCATGCCGTGGGCGCTGAGTTCGTAGCTCACTTTGATCGGCGGACCGTCGGTGACCACCCGCAGGACCAACCCTTCTTCGGTCAGGAACCGAAGTTTGTCCGAGAGGGTTCGGCTTGAAATACCGGTGAGCATGGATTTCATTTCGTTGAACCGGCGAGGTCCGGTGATGTAGAGGGTGGCAAGGATTTCAATGGTCCACCTGGAGGCAAAAACGTGAAGCGCTTCGACAGCGGCCTCCACTTCCCATTCAGCGTTGTAAGGCCCCTGGTTGGAGTGCTGCGCCAGCAAATGACGGATGGATCGTCCACTTTCAAGGGTGGTCTGAATGCCGTTTTCAATCGCATCGTACGATTCGCTGGGGATGGACATGGGAGGTTCTGGCATGGTGGGTTCGTTTCGGGCGAACCCCTCAGACTACTTGATGTCTTTTCCACACTTGATGCCCTCATTCACCCAAGTACGCCCGCGTTCAATCTGCGAATGTCATCCCTTGAAGAGGAGGCGTCGCCTGCACCCATCATGGAGTCCACTGGGTCGTCGTCCTCCACCGGGCAAATCGTCCTGGTGCGCGGCGGTGCCCTGACGCCCTTCTCGGGGCTGGGTGGTGCTCATGCCACGCTTGTGGAACACCATCAGGACGGGCGGTTTCCCTCCCTGCTGCTCAAGGAGGTCATGGAATACCCCGTTCAATCCTCTGCCTTCGCCCGTCTTCGGATGCGCTGGAGCCAGCATCCCAAGCGGGTGGCTGACGTCTGCAAGCGCCTCCTTGGACCCACGGATGTGCTCCACATCACAGACCAAGAACAAGCCCACCTGGTGCCTCCTCGCTCTTCACAGCGACCGAAGGTGGTGGTCACCGTTCACGACGTGTTCCATTTGTTTCCCTACGAGCAACGCATTGTGTTGACCGACGGTGAGGCATCGTTGGGTTCGTCCGTGGTCGCTGTGGGCGACCAGCGGTCCGGTGTGGTTCGGCGCCGAGATCTCAAGAAGCTCAAGGCCGGATTGGCCAGGGCCGACCTCCTCGTCTGTGATTCGGAACACACCCGTCAGCGTTGCGAGGCGGCCTTCCCGAACGTCGCCTCGATGACGGTGCCTCTGGGGCTGAACACGGAGGCCTTTGCACCCGGTGCAGGGCGCGACAAGAACCCGGTGTTCACGATGCTTTACGTCGGTTCCGCCGACCCACGTAAGCGGCTTTCGTTCCTCGAGCGAGTGCTCTCTACCTGCAAGGCGGACGTGCTGGCGAACTCAGTGCTTCACGTCGTGGGCGACCGAAGCCGGGGTGCTCACGCCATGGCCTCGTCGCTCAAGATGGACGTCGTGGTTCATCCACGCCTCGATGACCGGGCGCTCATGGATTTGCGCCATGGCGCTGACCTGCTCCTGTTTCCCAGTGCCGCCGAAGGCTACGGCTACCCACCCATTGAGGCCATGGCGGCTGGCTGCCCCGTGCTGTGTTCTGACCTGCCCGCCCACAACGAACTGATGCCGGAGGACAGCTGCCTGCCTGCAGGCGACATCGCCGCTTGGCGCGAGGCCATTGAAACAGCGTACCACTCGTGGGACAAGAGCAAGGCTTGGGAGCCTGCGCAGTCCCTCATGGAACATGCCCGAACCTTCTCCAGCGAGGTGTTCGTTGAACGCATGAACGCTGCCTACGACCACGTCCTAAACCGTCCAACTCCACAATGACGGATTTTTATGTAGTGCATTGAATTCGGACGAACCATGCAACCTATCCAACGTGTGGCCGTGGTCGGCGCAGGCAACATGGGCTCCGGCATCGCTCAGAAAAGCGCTCAGGAAGAATTTGACGTCCAAATGGTCGACCGTGAACTCCAGTGGGTTGAGCGCGGCCAATCCATCATCGCCAACTTCCTCGAGGAAGCCGTCGAGCGTCGTATTTTCTCACCCGCACAAGTCGAGGCCATTCAAGGTCGCATCACCGGCGTGGTGGGCGTGGAAAACACCGCTGAAAACACCGACCTGGTCATTGAAGCCGTGTTTGAGGACTTCGATGTCAAAACCGCCGTGTTCAACGCCCTTGGCGAAGCCTGTGGCGATAACACCATCCTCGCCTCGAACACGTCTTCGCTGTCTGTCAACGCGCTGGCCGAAGCCACCGGTCGAGCCGACCGTTTTGTCGGTCTGCATTTCTTCTACCATCCCGCCAAGAATCGTTTGGTTGAGGTCATCCCTGCCGAAGCCTCGAGTCAGGAAACCATCGACAAGGTCGTTCAGTACTGCAAGATGCTCGGCAAGGTGGTCATCGTGTGCGCAGACCGGCCCGGGTTTGTCGTGAACCGCTTCTTCGTCCCTTGGCTGAATGAAGCCTGCTTGCTCCTTGAGGAAGGCGCCGCCAACGCCGCCCAAATCGACGCCATCGCCTGCAAGGCCTTCCGCATCGGTCTCGGCCCCTTCGGCTTGATGAACCTGACCGGCCCACCCATTGCGCTCCATTCCACCGACTACCTCGCCGAGCAACTCAACACCCCTCGCTACACGGGGGCTGCGAACCTGCGTGCGCTGGTTGAAGCCAACGAAAAGTGGGACGTCTCCGAGGAGGACACCTACACCGACGAGCAGTACACGGCTGTCTCCGAGCGCCTGCTCGGCGTGGTGTTTGGCGTCGCCGCTCAAATCGTGGAAGAAGACATCTGCAGCATGGAAGACGTTGACCGTGGGGCTAAGGTGGGCTTGCGATGGGCCCGTGGGCCCTTTGAGATGATGAATCGCATCGGTGTTGGTGAAGCTTGCCGCATGGCCAAGGCCTACGCCCAAACCGCCGGTGAGGGCTGGACCGTTCCCGCCTTCTTTTCCGAGCAGGGCGATACCGCTTGGGACTTCTCCTACGTCGACAGCCGTGTCAACGACGGCGTGGCCACCCTCACCATCAACCGCCCCGAAGCGATGAATGCGCTCAACGTCACCGTCGTGAGTCAGTTGACGCAGGCCGTCGCCGCTGCCAACGCCAACGATGCGGTCCACACCATCGTGATCGACGGTGCAGGCAAGGCCTTCGTCGCCGGTGCTGACGTGAAATTCTTCGTCGACAAGATCCGCGCCGACGCCATTCCCGACATTTACGACTTCACTGCTGAAGGCCACGAACTGCTCAACATGCTGGAGACCTCCAGCAAGACCACCGTTGCGCTGACCACCGGACTGGCACTCGGCGGCGGACTCGAACTTGCGTTGGCCTGCGACTACCGCATCGGCACCCGTCGCACCCAATTCCGCTTCCCCGAGACCTCCATCGGCATCTACCCGGGCCTGGGCGGTTCACAACGCCCCGCTCGCATCTGCGGCATCCCCGTGGCTCGCTGGGCGGTCTTGGCTGGCAATTTCATGGACGCCACCACGGCGGCCGACCTCGGCTTGGTCACACATCTCGTCGATGTGGCGGGTGTGGACGAATGCATTGGGACGCTCGCTTCGGAGGGCAAGCCAGCGGTCAAGTACCCCGGTCAACCGACCAACCCGTCTTCACCTGTGGCCAAGTTTGCTACCTCGTTCTTTGCTGACGAGAACATGCCCGTGCTGATGAACGGTGAATGCCCCGAAGGCTTTGATCAAGGCGAGAAAATCGTGGCCCGTCAAATCAAGAGCCTGTCCTTTACGGCGCCCATTGGATTGCAAATGGCCAGCGACCTCATCGATGCGACAGCCAGCACGGATTTGCAGGCAGGTCTCCAACTGGAATTGGACGGCCTGAACACCATTTTCGCCACCACGGACGCCCTCGAAGGGCTCTCAGCGCTGATCGAGAATCGACGACCGACCTACACCAACCAGTGAATCAAGCCCACTGACTGGCCAAGTCGTTCATCGCCTGAACCACGGCGAGGATGTCCACCTGTTCACCGCTTTCTTGGGCCATTTGGAGGCGGTTTTTCACGGCCTCGACGGTTTCCTCACTCGGTGTTTCTCCCGTGAGTTCCTCGATGACGTCGGCGATGCTTCGACCTCGGCCGTTCAGGACCGCGAGGAGCGCCTTGAATCGCTCTTCATCGTCCTTGGGTCCACGCGCCGTCATTCGATCACCTCGGTGTTGATGTCGTTGAGGGTGTACCAGTCCGACCACGGCACGGGCTCCTCGTCCGTCCAATGGTTGAGCGGACCGTCCTCGGCGAGCGTGGCTGTGGTGTTGACCTCCACCAGCGAGCGGTTGCTGCTGTGTTTGGGTCCGGGTTGGCCGAGCACCATGGCTGACTCGAGGATGCGAGTGCCAAGGCTGAGGCTGTTGACGTCGGTACCGCTCCAGTAGGCGGCAAATCGGGGATGAGTGTGAACCCAGAGTTTGAACGGCAAGCGACCACCGACCGGTGGTTGAAGGGTCACCTGGCCGGCGGTTCCCCAGTCGATGAACACCTTGTCGTCGGCGTCGATGAGCACGGAGGTTTCCAGTCCGGCGATGACCGAAAGCACGTAGACGCCGTCCCATCGACCCGCTTGAGCGAGGATTCGTTGAGCGTTGAGCAGATGCTCGTCGTCCACCCAGCGTTCTTCAGCGGCAAGGCAAGCCTGCTCCCAGGTCTCGTCGTCCAAGGGGAGGTCGGCTGCATCGGGAAGGCCGATCATGCGCTCACCTCCGGAAAAGCCAGCGACCCGTAGGTCAGGCTGCCCATCGACTGGACGGGGGCGTGTTGCCCGCGCCATTGCTGAAGGGCCCATTGTGCACCGAAGGCGGCGGCCACGGCAAAACCGAACTCCAAGTTTCCCGCCTCGAGGGCGCCAGCCACTTGACAGCTGGCCGGTTCGTGGTCGGGCGTCATGCGTTCAAGGAGCGTAGGGTTGGACGCCGAGGACAGCACCATCCAGCCGTCACCGCTGCAACGAACATCGAGCCAGGGAACATCCAGAGCGTGCACGAGGCGGCGAGGTTCCGGGCGGTCAACGCACACAATGACGAGGTCGTGACCGTCGAACTGGTCGGCTGAGCGAAGGTTTTCCTCCACCGCCTTGACACGGAGGGTCGAGTCAGCATCGTCGAGTCGGGCGGCCAATGCGCTCACCTTGGCGTGACCGATGTCCTCGGTCGTGTAGCGTTGATGGCCCAAATTAGACGCTTCAACGATGTCGGCGTCCATGAGCGTGATGGTACCCTGCAGGTTGACCCTGCGAAGGGCGGCCACCAGCAGTTCGGACAGTTGCGTGCCGATGCCTCCAGCACCGACCAGCAGCAGGTTTCGTGGCGATTGCTCCTCGTTCATACAAGAGAAGGTTCTCCACGCTAGATAAAGAATCCAAGAAAACGAAGAAAGGATGATCCTTCAGCGGTTCAACACAGGGGCCATGATTCGTTCGATGGCCTCAAGCTGACTCTCTGGAGGATAGTTGCTCTTGACGTGTTTTCTACCTGCGCTGGCCCATGCCGTTCGGGTCTCCCCGTCGCCTGCCGCTTCGTAGGCCGCCAACCAGCCCTTGCGGTCGCCTCGTTGAACCAGCACCCCGGCGCCCGAACCGGTCATCGTGTAGTGGAAGCCGCCCTCGTCGACCATGATGGGGGGGACGCCGACCGCCATCGCCTCCAGAGGCGTGAAGCCGAAGGGCTCGTGATGTGCATGGCTGACCATGGCGTGGGCGCCACGGACCACGCCGACAAGCGCCGCTTGTGAGAGGCGGGGCATGCAGAACACGTCCACGCCGAGGCGTTTTCCTTCAGCGATGAGGGCCGCCTTTTCTTCGGCTGAGCCGCCACCGGCTTGGACCAGTGCATACGGTGTGTTCGCCAGTGAGCGCAGGGTGTCGTAGGTCCCTTTGACGTGGGAAATCGTGCCGATGGTGACCACGTAGGGGCCTTCAGGGAGCGCCACGTCGCCTCGTTCCTTTTCTTCCTCGGCGGTGGCTTCAGCCGGCCAGTTACTCAGGTCGACGGTTGGCAGCACATGCGAACCTTCGAGCGGGCGATGTTGTTCATCCCGTCGAGGTGGGTGACCGTTGGTGGTCGTGGGGTCGGATGAAAGGCCATAGGTGCGCTCGAGAAGGATTTGACTCCACGGTGAGTTGCCAAACATCGCGCTCTTTGGGCGATTGAGCAGGGCGCGGACGAAGCGCTGGTCTCGGCGTCGTTGCCGTGTAAACACCAGGTTGGTGAGCCAGAGCGGACGCTTGGGCTGGCCGTTGGGGTGGCGATGGAGCACGTCTTCGTACAGCCATCGCGGCGGTTCAAGGCAGTGGTAATTGACGGGAAGATGCGCGGGAATCAGTGGGAGGATCTCAAGCGTACCTCGGCAAACCGACAGGTGAACGACATCGAAGTGGTCCCATGGAATGTCCAACGCCGTCCATGCTTTTTGAGCCGCTTTGCTCGCTGCAGCCGTCACCTCGGCAAGCGCACCTTCGGGCCAGTTCAGGTTGGTTGGGGGTTTGATGAGGGTGGGTGTTGCTGGCAGCATCAGCTCTTGGGCTTCCTCGGAGATGTCGAGGGTGGCCAAATGCACGTCCCAACGCCCGTGAGCCATGCGGATGAGTTGGAGCAGTTCTCGCTCTGCGCCGCCCATGGTCGCAAAGGAACCGCGCACGATGAGAAGACGAGGTCGCGCCTCATTTTCCTCAAGTGCCATGGCTGAAGGCTGGCCAAGGCGTATTTAAAATTCAAGGGGTCGTTTTGGCCGTTTTGCCAACCCCACCGTAAAGGCGACCGTTTGAAAAGGGAAAGCATCTGCCAACCAGCATGGGCAGCAAGACGGCCATGATTACCGGTATCACCGGACAGGACGGCTCCTACCTCGCAGAACTCCTCCTCGAGAAGGGTTACACCGTCTACGGGCTGGTCCGCCGTGTCTCTCAGCCCACCTCCGGTCGAAGCCTCATCAACCACCTGATGAGCAACGACAAGTTTCACCTGCTGAACGGCGATTTGGCCGACCAGAACTCCATTGACAACGCCGTCAACCAGACCCAACCCGACGAATTCTACAACCTCGGCGCCATGTCCTTCGTCCCCGAATCGTGGCGCTCGCCCATGATGACCGCCGACATCACCGGTCTTGGCGCCCTCCGCTGCCTCGAAGCCATTCGAAAGCACGCGCCTCATTGCCGCTTTTACCAGGCCGGTTCCTCTGAGCAGTACGGCAAGGTTCGAGACGTCCCTCAAACCGAACTGACGCCCTTCCACCCTCGCTCGCCCTACGGTTGCGCCAAGGTCTTCGCCTTCGAAATCACCCGGAACTACCGTGAATCCTACGACATGTTCGCCTGTACGGGCATTCTGTTCAACCACGAAAGCCCTCGACGTGGCCTTGAATTCGTCACTCGAAAGGTGACCATGACCGCTGCTCGCATCGCCCACGGCTTCGACGAGTGTTTGTGGATCGGCAACGTCGATGCCAAGCGAGACTGGGGCTTCGCCGGGGATTACGTCGAGATGCAGTGGCGCATGCTCCAGCAGGACAAGCCCGGCGACTACGTCGTGGCGACCGGTCGCACGCACAGCGTGCGCGACATGATTTCACTCGCCTTTTCCCACGTCGGCATGGACCTGACGTGGTCGGGTGAAGGCGTCGACACCATCGCCACCGACCAGAACGGCGTCGTGCGAGTGCGCACCAATCCCAAGTTCTTCCGTCCTGCCGAAGTGGATTTGCTCATCGGCGACCCGGCCTTGGCCGAGAAAGAACTTGGTTGGGTGCCCAGCACCTCGTTTGAGGAACTCGTTCAGATGATGGTCGACGCCGACATGACGACCGTGCAGGAAGCCGTCGACGGTGGCTACGCTCCGCCCACGCCACCCGAGTGATGCAGGAAGGGGGTCGCCGTGTCGCTGCCCGTCCTCTACTCCTTTCGCCGCTGCCCCTACGCCATGCGGGCGCGGATGTCCATCGTCCGGGAAGCCTACGAGGTTGAACTGCGAGAGGTCGTCCTGCGGGACCGCCCCGACCACATGATGGAGATTTCACCCAAGGGCACGGTGCCCGTGCTCTTGCTACCCAACGGCACGGTCATCGAGGAAAGCCTCGAGATCATGCAGCACGTGCTGGATTGGGACCTCAGCGAG
>CAXRAL010000053.1:0-6748 GCA_964228815.1 Candidatus Poseidoniaceae archaeon | reverse complement strand
CTCAAACAACACGCGCTGCTCGTGAAAGGTCTCCATGAGGTGTGGCTCAAATCGTGCCCGAAGGGCTTCAGGGGTACTGCTTTTATCGCTGTTGTTGCTCATGAAATCTTTGACACATGAGCATAATTAAACTCACGAATTTGCGCTCAGTACCCGTGTGTTATCTTTTTGATTAACACGTCAATCGTTCACAATCGTTTTTCGCAAGAAAGCGGCAAGCCCCACAAAGACAAGCGTCAGTGGAAAGTTCACGAAAGGAAGCGTGGGATCTTCTGTAGGGGATTGTTTCGTTTCATCGCTCTGCTCCACAGGTTCATGTGTCCACTGGTAATCAGATAACGTGGCGATGGTAAGCAGCGTGTTGTTGCTGTAATCTTCAAGCTTGACTGGAATGCCATTTTTTGAAACATATGTGTAGGTATAATCATTCTCTCCAGCTTCTTGAGATCGGATTTTTATTGTCTCAAACGCCTGGTTTCCAACAAAAACTGTGGCCTTTATTTCACTGTTGTAGTTTGTCGTGATGTTTTCGTATTGGGTGGTTTCTTCCTCGTGAGTCCAATCCCCACCATTCGTTCGAGACTTTTCATTTGTGATGTGTCGAACCTTCTCCGATGTCGTCCAAGTATCACCAATTTTGATGAAGTCTGGCTCAGGAGAGTGCATATCAGAAAAAATCACTTCGGTTTCGACGATTTCATCGTGGTAATTTACTCCATCAATTGCATACCACATCTCTGTGGTGGTTGTTATCGTTTGGACAAATGCCGTCTCGTTGAAAACATCAATCGATTCTGTCTTGACCAACATGGTGATTCTGTCATCATCCACATTACTACCTTCTGAGAAAATCATGGTCATGTTCCAACCAAAGTTTCTCAGAAGAACGTGGCAGTTGGTGAGCTCGGTCTGAAGACAGGATGAGCCGGCATATTCCAATTCCAATGTTGAATTCCCATTTTGCCTGATCATCTTGACATCATCTGTTTTCATCCAATCAATCAAGCCGGTTGTATCCAAGTTAAAGGAAAAATAGTCACCAGATTTCATGTCTGGGAAACCGTTGTATGCTTCAAAGGCCTCATTCTCCTCTGCCGTGACCATCCCTGATGAGCAGATCATCAGGGTCAACGCCACAACAACAAGATTGCTTTTCATTCGCTTCAACTCATTTCAAGCGATGGCCTTGATCTCGTCCTCGTGCTTGGCCAGCAGGTTTCGCAACTTGACCTTGAACGAGGGCGTCAGCATTTCGTTGTCGGTGGTCCACTCCTCGGGGTCGAGAATGAGGGTGCGAGCCACTTCGTAGCCCTTCCAGTCGGGAGCGACCATGTTGTTCTTCTTCAGGTCGTCAAGCAGGAAGGCTCGCACGTCGGCGTTGGCACACAGAGCAGCGTCGTCGCCGTCGGCAGCGATACCAGCACCCTTGAGGGCGGCACGGAGCGCTTCCATGTTCGGGTGGGCGATGAGGAAGGTGTGGAGCATGTTTCGACCGTCCAGCACGCACTGTTCAACCAGCGGGTTGAGGGTGATGGTCTCCTCGAGGCCGGAAGGAGCGACGTACTTGCCGTTCTCCAACTTGAACTGGGACTTTACACGACCGGTGATGGAGAGGTAGCCGTCCGCGGTCAACTTGCCGAGATCACCGGTACGGAAGGTACCGGGTTCGATGATGACTTCCTTGGTGGCTTCCTCGTTGTTCCAGTAGCCCATCATGACGTTGGGGCCGGTGACCACGATTTCACCCTCGTCGGGGCGCTCGGGGTCGTCCCAGGCGTCGGTGTCGATGGTGACCTTCACGCCGTTGGCAACTTTGCCCACGGTGTTGAGTTTGCTCGTACCGGGGCCGGACCAGCCGTTGGCGGACACCAGCGGCGAAGTTTCGGTCAAGCCGTAGCCCTCGTAGCAGTTGAAGCCGACCATCTGGATGAAGGCGGCCACGTCGGGGGACAGGGCAGCGGCACCGGACATGCAGAAGCGGATGTTGCCCCCGAATCGGGCTCGGACCTTGGACCACACGAGCTTGTCCCACAACTTGTCAAAGAAGCCGCTGGGAGGCACAGCGTCGCACTCCACACCGGCCTTGGCGATGCGCTTGGCGGCGGACTTCTGGGCGTTCTTGATGAAGACCTTTTTCAGGCCGGTGGCGGCCTCAAATTGTGAATTCACACGGTCGTAGAACTTGTTCCAGACACGAGGCACGGCCAGCAGCACCGCGGGCTTGATCTCGATGCACTCGTCGGCGATCTTGGTCAAGTCCGAAATCAGGTTGATGTGGACGCCACAGCGAATCATCCAATGCAGGTCAAACGTTGACCCGAAGGAGTGTGCCCAGGGAAGGAAGGCGGCGTTCTTGTCGCCCACGTAGATGGTGAAGGCGGACTGCACGCAGAGGATGTTCGAGAGCGTGTTCCAGTTCGAGAGCATGACACCCTTGGGGTTGCCCGTGGTACCGGAGGTGTAGATCAGCGTGTTGAGCGCAAACGGGTCGTCGGCGATCTCGAACATGTCGGCTTGACGGCCAGCGGCCACGAAGTCGGCCCATGCGTGAACGGCCACGCCTTCAGGTGGCAGTTCGTTGGCAGGCTCATCGCCCAACAGCAGGATGCCGCAGGAGGGCCATCCACTGGCGTCGCCGGGCATGTTGGCCACGAGCTTGTCGAGCACGCCGGTGTCAGCGACAGCGAGGAGCGCAGGCGTCGAATCGTTGAGGATGTAAGCCCATTCCGTGCCGTGCTGGTGCGTGTACATGGCGGTGTAGGCGGCACCGATGCCGTTGGCACCGTAGGAGAGGGCGGCCCATTCAACGGAATTGTTGAGGATGAGGGCAACACGGTCGCCGGCTTTCACGCCGACAGCAGCGAGTTGCTTGCCCACAGCGGTGGCGAGGTCGCCAAACTGGTTGTAGGACATATGGGTTCGAGGCATACCGGGTGCTTGGATGAAGCCGAAGCAGTTGAGGTCGCCAAAGCGGTCCACACTGGTCATCAACATCTGATACAAAGTTCGGGGGTCGTCGCCTTCGGGCTTCTCCCACTGTCGGTCGTCGGGCTGGCGTTCCCATGCAAGTTCAAAGGGTTCCATGATTGTCCAGTGTCGGACTGAGCATTTGAACATCTCCCCGTTAGCCAATGAGGACATTTCGGACGTTCGCACGCCAGTCGGCCCCGTCGTTTCGGTTTGCAAGCGGGCTGGCTGGGCTTGGATGCCAGCAGGTGGTGATCTCAATCTCCCGCCCGTTGCTGGTCGTTCCTGGTCCTTTCTTTCCGGCGTTGAAGGCCATTCGAGCACGCTTCTCAGCGTACTTGCCAACGCCAACAATGCGGTTGATACCCATGATGTCGACGACCTCACGCAAGTGGTCGTCGCAGGCTTCCAACACCGGTTCAATCAGCGCTTTGGGAAGGTTGTCCGGCGTGATGTTTTGGCCGCGTTCACCCAAGAGTAAGAGGGGGCAGTGGTTCACCACAAACAGGTTGGCAAAGGTCGCCTCGGGCGAGCCGTACATTTCCTCCATCAGGTTCCATAACCGTGTGCCTGAGACTTCTTGTCGCTCAAGGTCCATTCCAACGATGGGTCGCTTGGGATGAGCGTTCGCAGGCGTGCTGAGCTGCCGCCCTTCGATGCGAAGGAACGCTTTCGCCACTTCTGTGGCCCCAAAAGGCACCCCCGTCTGCGCCATGCCCCACGGTCCGGGGTTCATGCCCAGCAGCAAGGTGGTGGCGCCCAATCCGCTCCACTGGTCGAGGAATTGTTCGTGGTGGGCCCAAGCATAGTCGAGTGGGTTCGTAGCATGGGCAACCGCTCCCGAGGCTTCGAGGCCGGTGATGGCTTCGTCGCATGCAGCCGACAAACGGCGTGCAGCCTGCTTGAGTTGGTCCACCGTGTTCACGCCCGCTCCTTGCGGAGGGGCCTGATAGTGCTTGCTCAGTCGTCCTGGCGGCGGGTCAGGCCCACACCGAAGGCGATGGCCACGAGCGTACCGATGGTGCCCAAGGCCGGAAGGCCTTGTGCTGCGGTTTCAACATCATCGGGCGAGGGCAGAATCGTTACGCTGTCGGCGTCGGTGTTGCCGTAGGTTTGACCGTCCCAGCCAACCACGGTGCACATCACATCGTCGCCAGCGCTGTAGCCCGAGTCGATGGTGTCAACATCGGCAGCGATCACGTTGCCGTTCACCTTCCACTCCAGCGTGGTGGTGACCTCATCATCGTCGGCATCGAACGCCATAAACGCACAGGTCAGGGCCTCGTCAGCCATTGGGAGGTTGGGTGAGATGATGACCGCAGACACCACGGGTGGCACGTTGTTCCAGGAGTTGTCCACCGGCACGCAACCGGTGGCGTCCACGGTGGCACCCACGGGGGTGTCGGGGCATTGGTCGTCCGCATCAGCCACGCCGTCGCCGTCCGCATCCGAGGTGGCATTCTCGCCGGCCTCGTTTCCTTCTGATTCGTTTTCTCCATCGTTCTCGTTGTTGGTGAGGACGACATCAAAGCAGACGGGACCGTCCTCATCCATGAAGTGGAAACCGCCGTTTGTGTCGTCAAAGACCTTCAAATGAGCGTTGAAACAATACTCTCCGGAATACGGCAAGGAACTAACTTGCAGATCCCAAGCATTCGCTACACCGTAGTGTTGGTCCATGGGGAAGGTGACGTGTCCCTCATCGTGTTCGAGCGCATACCACCACGTGGGGAAGTTCGCCACGCCTTGCGCTTCCCATCCTTCAACGGTGGTCCCTGACGACGTGTGGTTGAGGGTGACGGTGTACCACATGGTGACGTTGGTTGGCGTCCAACACACGTCGATGTAGGCCAGAACAGCATCGTCTTCATCGTACGAGGCTGAGACATTGAAAATGAGGATTTCACCATCGATGCCGCTGGTGTCCAGTTCCGAACAATTGAGTTGAGGTTCGATGTTCTCGTTGTCGTCGGTATCGACGACTTCGAACACGACCATGTCAACGTCATCATCCACAAATTCAAAGTTCATGCCGTCCAGGGCGACGTAGTATTCCGTGTAGAGGATGTAGATGCCGGGACCCATGTCGATCACGGCGCTTTCCTGAATCATGAATTCGTAGCCTGCGCCGTCCGTGGAGGTCCATTCCACATAGGTCACGTTGGTGGTTTCGCCAGTGGCTTCTGCCTCGATCCAATATTGAATTTGATTCACGGCTCCGCCGGTGGCCGAACACAGCGTCATGATGTCTGCTTGGTAAGGCAACCCGTAGGTGACGTTGTTGTTTTCCGTGTAATCCGAGACGTTGTACCCAGCTGCGCCAAAGACGAGGTTCTCTACTTCGTTGCCTTCTGCATCCAAGACCACACAAAGTTCACTGTCTGGCACCTCGCCCACGGTGAAACTGACCGTGTCGTCGTCGAGGAAATCAAAGTCGGCGAGCACGTCGCCGTAGTACTCCGCATACAATGTGTATTCGCCAGTACCACTGCCTGTGTAGGCCGTGGTGTTGTAGGTGTAGACCACCGTTTCATCTGAAGATGAATCCCATACGTCATCGATGGCCGAACCAACCAACCCGTTTTCGTCTTCCACCCAGACGGTGACATACATTCGGTCGCCGTTGGTTGCCGGACAGGTCATCGTGAGCGTGATGATCATTGTCTCGTTTTCGTCGTACGCACTCTGGTCCAAGGTCACCGTTAGGTTGGACGTGTCCTCATGCGCTGGAGGGTCGCAGTCTTCGTTGGTCGACGTGCCCGTGCCCGTGACGATGAAACAATCCTCATCGTAGACGAGGAAATTTGCCCATCCGGTCTCATCGACGTGGTAAATGTTGGCGCCCAAGCAATACTCGCCGGGGCTCAGGCTGGAGAGAACGACTTGTTCAAGATGGCTCTCGTTGGTGGCCGTGAAGTTGAGGCTGTTACTTCCAACCCCGGTGCCATTAAAGAAGTAATCAATGATGTAGTCTTCTCCTGCGACAAGATTCGTGAGAGAGATGCTTCCAGAGATTGACTCTCCATCGGTGTATTCCTCCTCTGCTACCACCACATCCACCTCAGCGTCATCAACTTCAGGACCTGAATCCGGGAAACTGCTGGCGTTCCACACCTCAAAGGTCAAACTGATTTCTTCCATAACTTCCCATGATTGAGTGGAAGTGTTGTAGTAGGATGCAGTGAGGTTGAAGTCGTAAAGGCCCTCTGGAAGTGGGCTGTACTCGTTGTGCCCGTAGATGAACATCCGCTGATAGTACCAGCCTGAGCCATCAGGTTCCATGTAACAATAGGTGTTGCAATGATTCCACAGGGCGTCCAAGCTGTAATTATGATGCCACTCAACCGGGGTGAAGGATGAGTTGTTGTGGTTCGTCAAGACATAGGATACGTTGTTGTCGGCGGTGAACATCGGGCAGTCGACAAAGAACCAGACACTCCACGCATCACCAACTGGCAGGATTTCTGCACTCGAGGTGCTGTTCATCAGGTCGATTTGTTGTGTGTCGTAGCCGCAGGCCGTGGTGGACAAATTTGTGCTCACAGTGAATGCTTCTGACTGTGCGCTTACGCTGTCCCAACCACCTGAACCGTTGTCAACATAGAGGTGGGCTTGCAGTGTCCAATTCCCGGCTGTAAGGTAGTAGTGGTTCACGGTGTTTTCGTTCATGTGGTCAGTGTGGGTGGGATGATACGATACGCTTGAGTTGTTGGTCTGAAACAAGAAGGTACCATTGTTTACCATGAATGATCCCGTCTCGCCATTGAATACAAAGCCCCAT
>CAXRAL010000052.1:0-20878 GCA_964228815.1 Candidatus Poseidoniaceae archaeon | reverse complement strand
CATGGACGTCTTCTCCCACTGGCTCTGGGGTGTGCTCATCACCCGCAAGCACGTCAACTGGAAGATCGCCGGACCGATGAGCGTCCTGCCCGATCTCCTCGCCTTTGTCCCGTCCTTCGTCTACTCCACAATGCACGGCCTCGAGCGTCCCACCGTGGACGACACCACCGTGACCTCGGACTTCCCCGCCATCGCCTGGGACATGTACCGGTACACCCACAGTGCGGTGGTCGTTACCGTCGGCGTGCTCATCACCTGGTGGTTGTTCACCCGCTTCTCAAGCTCCCGTCTCGAGTCCCAATTCGCACAGCAACACCGCTCCAAACCCCTGATGATGGCCTTCCTGCTCTGGCTGCCGTGGTACTCCAACATCCTGCTCGACATCCCCACCCACACGCTGCAGGTCTTCCCCACGCCGGTGTTCTACCCCCTCTCCGATTTCGGCGTTGACGGCACCCGATGGTCCGACCCCGTCATCCTCGTGCCCAATGTGCTCTTGTTGGCAGGGCTGTGGTTCTATGTGAAGCGGAAGGACCGTTTGCAGGCCGCTGACCAGCCTTGAGGCTGAACCGAAGGTATGATGTTCATCCTGCCTGTGGGAATTGCATGGTCTTCACGCACGACATGGCGGACTGGCTGAGTTTCAACATCGACGAAGCATGGCTCGCCGAGAACATCTCCTGGAAGGATTTCGGCACCGGTGTGCGTCTTGGCAAGCTCAAGCGTGAGGAGAAGACTTCGCTCGTGCTCTACGAAGCCCAGTCCGACGTTGAAGTGGATGCGTTCATGCCTCACAGCCATCCCGGTGGCGAATGCTACGTCGTCCTCGAAGGCGAAGTCTGGGACGAAGACGGCACCTACCCCACGGGCTCCATCGTCTGGATGGACCCTGAATCGACCCACACGCCCAAGACGCGTGGCAAGACGCTGATTCTGGTGCTTTGGCCTCAAGGTGTCAAGGCTGCCTGAGTCGAACGATTCAGATCAGGCTTCAGCTGCAGGCGCTTCTTCGCCTTCCTCATCGTTGAGGTGAAGGAAACCGGAAACACCCATCGTAGCGATCAAGGTGAGAACCACGCCGAGAACAACCGGGTCGTTGTAACCGTAGTCAACGGCTTCGCCCGCCATGTAGTGCAGGGACATCATCACGATCATCACGCCCGAGGAGGTCATGGCGAGAATGGACAAGGGTCGACCCGTGACCACCAACGCGGTGGTCAGCGCCATGACGGCCAGGGCCATCGACAAGAGGCCGAAGGTCTGCTCGTAGAACACGTCTCGGTCGGTCGGGTCTGGATAGGCCGTCTCAGCAGCGGTTTCTGCCGTCAGGTAATTGCCGGTTCCCAGCAAGATAAAGATGATACCGAAGGCCATGAGCCAGCCTTTTGGGTTGAGAACCTTGTTCTTCCAATCCATGTTCAGGCCTCCGCAGCGGGTGCTTCGTCATCGTTCATGTGAAGGTAGCCTGAGGCTGTGAGAGCGATCAACACCACAAAGAGCGGGGCCGCTTGGCCCATCGGGACCTCGTAGCCGTTTCCGTTTGAGATGGTCACCAGCGCAAGGAAGGTCACGATGAAGGTCAAGCCGGCAGTAAGCGCCATCTTGGCGCGGTCAGAGCCGGTAAGGAGAAGTCCCGAGGCAATGGCCAAGACGCCGTAAGGAATACCAAAGACCCCCCAGCCTTCTTCGTAGCCGGTCGCCACGGCGAGTTCTCGGTCAGAGAGTGCGCCGTATTCTGCTTCCAGTGCCGTGGTGGCAACATCGCCGCCCATCATGTAGTTCATTATGCTGAACAAAATGTTGACGATTCCAACGCCAATGAGCCAGCCTTTCGGGTTTAGTATCGTTTTTGCATCCATAAAGTATCACTTTGCGATGCAACACTCGTTCTGACATATAATCACAGCAGACGATATTGAGAAATCAAGGGCTCTTTGGAAGGTCGTATTCTCCACCCGAGAGCATCCCTTCGAACAAAAACGGCCCTGCCGGCACGACCGCAGCGATGAAGCCGTGAATCAGCGCCGTGCTCGTCCAGTGCTTGCCCACGCCCATCAGCAGAAGGCCGACGTAGGCCACGAACAGACCGCCGTGGATGGAGCCGAACAGCGAGACCATTTCGGGCTCGCCCGAGATGTACTTGAGCGGCATCGCGTAGAACATCAGGATGAGGAAGGAAAAGCCCTCCAAATAGCCGACAAAGGTCACCCAGTGCTTCACGCCTTGACCTCGACCATCGGCCTACTTGAACCGCACGAGGGGCATTCCTGGTCGTCGCTATCACCGTAGTTGTGCTTGCACGCCGGGCACGCCGAGGCGAGTTCCATTCGGCCCATGGCTTCCACGGCCTCGCCCTGCAGGGACAGGTAGCCGCTGTTGACGTTGCCCACGGTGTAGCGGCCGGCGCCACCAAGCCGGACCAGAAGGTCTGGCGGCAGGGTGACGGTTCCGGTTTCATCGATGATCAGCTCACGGTCTTGACTCAAATCTTCGACGTTCACGCCTTCGCCGTGTTCAGCGACGAAGCGACCGTCCCGCAGTTCAAGCGAGCGGTTGGCGAAGGCTGCGACCTCTTTGGAGTGGGTCACGATGAGGAACGATACTCCGTCGTTTTGGTGCAGGTCCTTGAACAGCGCCAGGACTTCACGGCTGGTTACCGGGTCGAGCGCACCGGTCGGCTCGTCGGCCAAAATCAAGCGAGGCTGCGTGATGAGGGCACGGGCGATGGCCACGCGCTGCTGTTCACCACCGCTCAGCATGGCCGGCAGGGCGCTGACACGGTGCGCCATTCCGAGGCGGTCCAGCATGGCGTCGGCCAGAGCGAGGGCCTTCTTCGAGGACACGCCCTGATGACGGAGCGGTTGGGCGACGTTGTCCCGAGCGTTGAGGTCGGGCAGGAGGTTGCCTTCCTGGAAGATGAACGAGACCGTCTTCTGACGCAGTTCAACCAGTTCCTGACCGGTCAAACGGGTCATGTTCTTGCCCGCCAAACTGACCGAGCCGGCGCTTGGTTTCATGAGCCCGCCAAGGCACTTCATGAGGGTGGATTTTCCAGAACCCGAAGGGCCGACCACGGCGATGGCTTCGCCGGCTTTCATGTCTATGTGGAGGCCACGCAGCGCCACGACGTTGCCGTCTTCGGCTTTGGATTCGTAGACGTGGTAGAGGCCGTCAGCATGCAGAATCGTATCGCTCATCTTCACTCCCCCTTCAGCACGCTGGCCAAGTCCGCCTTCAGCGCCCGACGTGTGGTCACCAACAACGCCACCACAACGGCTGCAAAGACCGCCAGGGACACCAGGATGATCTGGGCCCACGGGTAGACGAGCGTCCGCTGGATGGTGGTGGTGGAGCCACCGAAGATTTGGAAGATGAAGCCAAAGATGTCGAAGAAGCCGTTGAACGACAGGGCCAATCCTACACCGAGCACGATGCCCAGCACCATGGAGACCATCACGATGGAGAGGATCTCAAACAGCACAAGGCGAATGATTTGGTTGGGCGAGGCCCCGATGGCTTGGAGCACGGCAAGTTCCTTCTGTCGCTGACTCAGCACGAGGGACAAGAACACGAAGCTGGAGGCGACCGCTGCCACGCTGGCGACGACGAACTGCAGCGAGAGCAGACCTGGCGTCCCGAAAATCAGCCCGCCGTTGCGTTCCACGTCCTTGTGGGTGCTTGACCAGTCGACCACGGAGGAGACCCGTGCATCGGCCGAGACCTGCGAGGCGAGGGATTCAAGGGCGTCGCCTTCCACACCGTCGACGCGAACAACCCACGTGGTGGAGGTGTAGTTGGTGGCTGCGTCTTGGCCGACGAGGGAAACCCAAGCGTCCTCACCGATGATGAGAGCCGAAGAGATGGTGGCAGCACTCACGCCCGGGATGTACTCGTGGGTGCCCATGTAGTACATGCTCGTGGTGTAGGGCGTGACGATGATGCGAACGGTCGTGTCGGCCAAGAACAGGTCCGAAGCGAGCGGAGGCGGGATTTGGGAAGGACCGGACACACAGCCGGTTTCGTCCGCCGAGGAGCCGTCAGGGCACGTGGCGTTGGTCAGCGTGGCCCCGGACAGATCGAAGAACCCGAACATGCCTTCGAGGTTGGCGTCGGTCAGGTCGGCGCCTTCCAGCGTACCGCCCATGAAGTTCACGAGCACGGTGTTCTGCAGGTTCGCACCCCGCAAGTCAGCACCCGTCAGGTTGGCATCCACAAGGATGGATTCGCTCAGGTTCACGTCCGCCAAATCGGCGTAGGACAGGTTGCTGCCCGAGAGGTCGATGCGGCTGATGTCGCGCCCCGAGAGGTCTTGGCTGGCCAGGTTGATGTCGGACCAGTCGCTGTCCATCAGGAGGGTGTAGGCGAAGAACAGCGTCTCCAAATCAGGCTGCTCGGTGCCGCCCGTGGCGAACTCAAAGTCGATCTTTTCCCACACGAAGGTGATGGTCTCGGACTTCTCGTCGCTGGCCTTGAGCAGCACGTCGTCAAGTTCGTTCTCGTCCCCGCCGCGGTCGGAACCCGGCAGGTCGAGGGAATAGGCAGCGTCGGGACCGGCGCTGAACCCACCGGCGGCGTAGGCGTTGAGCGTGGCGCCGATGTCTTCACCGGGCAAGGCTTGCTCGCTCCATTTGAGCACGTCGCCGTTGCCGTCGAACAAGACGTAGGTCTGGAGCGCATCCCCGCCGTTTTGGTCGCTCAGGGTCAACTCGGGCACGCTGGTGGCCACCGGCGTGGTCTTGGCGCTGGTGAACTCACCGAGCAGCGCCAAGGCGGCGGCTTCGTCCACCGGCGTTTCGAGCGTGATTTGGAGGTCGGAGCCCACCGTGGCGTCCACGGTCTTCTCGTCGACGAGCGTTCCCGTGTAGCCTTGAACGGCGGCCAGGGTCACGATGGAGAGCGTCAAGAGCATGATGACGGCGAGGCGGTTGACCGATTCAGCCGAGCCCGAACCCTTGAGGCCGCGCTTGACATCCTTGAGCAGCGGCGTGCGGCCAAAGAGCACCTGCATGATTTGCGGGCCTTTGGCACCGATGCGACCGAGCAGCAACGCACCGCCGATCCACAAGGCAAAGGGTCCGAAGATGCCGATCAGGCCTTCAATGAAGAAGTTGGAAACCAGACCGTCCTCGCTGCCGTTGGCCTCCAGCCACGTGTCGCCCACGGCGAGCATCCCGAACAGGAAGGCCAGCCAGTGGAGCCAGCGCTTGGGTTCGGCGGCGGCCGTGGTCTTGCGAACGCCCTCTTCGATTTCGAGTTCGATGAACTGGCGTGCACGGCTTCGACCGAAGAGCAGCGCCAACCCGAGGGTGGTGATGGCGGTGAACAGGGTGGAGCCGACGCTCAAGGTCGGGTTGACGTCAAAGTCGCCGGTTCTGAATTCCATGAAACCAACCGCAGAGAGCACAATGGGCACGGCCACGAGCGCCAGCAGGTAGCCGACAAGCCACGCCACCGAAGACATGACGAAGAGTTCCAGCAGCACCATGCCCTGCAAGCGCTGTCCGTCTGCACCGATGACCCGGTGAATGCTGATTTCACGGCGCCGTTGCTCAAGGGAGAGCACCAGTCCGTAAATCAGCACGGAAATGGAGAGGAACACGATGGGAATCATGATGATGTAATCGAAAATCTGAATCAAGCCAAGGAAGATGTTGAGGAACAGAATGGTACCGCTGATGATGTCGGTGTAGTACAGCTCAACTTCCTCGTCGGTGTAGGAACCGTCCTGCACCTGCGTGCCCAAGTTCTCGAGCCACTCAGCGGCATCAGCTGTTGAGGACGTGGGGAGGGCGCCGCGGTCAATGGTGACGCCCAGGTACATGTGGTCGTAATCCATTAGGGTCGCTCGCTGGGCTTCTTCCATCACGGTCCACGTGGAGAAAATCGGGTTGAACGGCAGCGTAGGGTTGCCAAACGGCCAAGGTTCGTAGATGCCCATCACGGTCAGGTTTTCGACGGTCATCGCCATGCGGCAGTAAATCATCTCGTTGTTTTCCGGTGTGATTTCACCCGCACAGTTGTCTTCGTTGACCGTCCCCTCAAGCAGGGTGGATTCATCCACGACGTAGACGAAGGTCAGCGATTCGAGCACGTCGCCCACATTGGCTTGGGCTTCGCTGGCGATGGTGGACGGCAGGATAATGCCGCGGTTTTCGGACATGTTCTCCGGCGTTGGCCACTCACCCAGTCCGGCGATGATGTTCTCGCTCAGTCGGTTGGCCAACTCGCCGTCGAAGGCTTCGGGACCAAGGAAGCGGATGGCGCGCTTGTCGGAGATGGGCGGGCCCGCATCGGCGGCTTCGGGGTAGTCGAAGGTGACATTGCTCCAGTAGGGGTTCTCGTCGTCCACGATGTCCCGCATTTCAAGCGGTTGGGCGACCACGAAATCCAGATTGAAGAAGCCGCCACTGTGAATACCTTGCCGGCCAAGGACGAGGGTGCAATCGTTGAATTCAGTTGAGAATTCGGACAGCAATTCATCGCACACACCGGTCATGGTCGTGGTGTTGTTCGACCAGCCCGTACCGTTTTCCACCGGCGTGCGAGCGTATTCGATCTTGGCGTCAAAAGGCTCGGATTTGAGCGATTCTTCAAAGAAGAGTTGCGACAATCCCACGCCGTACGCCAGCACCGTCGTGATGACGAGGGAGGCGAGGAAGACGCCGGCGATAACGGCGAGACCACGCTCTCGTCCGCGCCAGGCACCTTGAGCGGCCAAGCGAAGTGAGCTGGGGAGTTCGACCACTTTGTGTTGAATCCGGCGGAGGCGGGAGCGGTCGGAGGCGAAGTCGGACGGAACGAGCTCCTTTGGCTCGGTGCTCATTCTTCTTCACCTCCGTCGGTGGTCTCTGCCGCTGGTTGAGGGTCCTTGGATGCCGAATCGGACTCCTCATCGTCAAGGCCCCATGCCGAGCGGATGTCGGAAGCTTCCGTCCGACCGTCGTTGAGCAGCAACATGCGGTCGGCGTTGGACGCCAAGTCGGGGTCGTGGGTGACCATAAGGATGGAAATCGGGTTTTCTTCGTCGTGGCAGAGCGCCTTGAACAGCGCCATGACTTCCTTCCCGCTGGCGATGTCAAGGTTGCCCGTGGGTTCGTCAGCGAGCAGCACGGGGCGGTTGCCGGCGATGGCTCGAGCGATGGCGACCCGCTGCTGTTGACCGCCCGAGAGTTGGTCGGGGATGAAGTGCATGCGGTCGCCGAGACCGACCTTTTCGAGGGCGTTGCGAGCCGCTGCTTCCGCTTCGGCGGACGGCATGCCAGAGAGTTCGAGGGCCATGGCGACGTTGTCCACGGCGGTCAGGTTGTCGAGCAGGTGGAAATCTTGGAAAATCCAGCCGACGAGTTCACGACGAACGTCCACGACGTTGGACGGGCCTCGCAAGCCGTAGGAGCGCTCGCCCAGCGTGATGGTGCCGCTGTCACCGGCGAGCAGACCGCCGATGATGTTGAGCAGGGTGGACTTGCCGGACCCGGACGGGCCCATCAGCGCGACCATTTCGCCCTGCTTGATGTTCATGTCCACGCCCTTGAGGACCTGGAGTTTGTTGGAGCCGGAACCGAACGCTTTGGTGAGTCCTTCAACTGATAACATCTCAGCACCTTTCGTATCAATGGGCTTTGAAGGTGTATATCAACCGATGTTTGAAATGCCCATGCAGTCCTCCATCCGACGAAGCCTTCTTACACGGAAAAGCGAAGCAGAATCCATGAGCGAAGTTCCTGTCAACGGCGTGGATTTTCTGCTTCAGCAAGCCAATCAAACCTCGGGCGAAGAGGATGAGGAAGGCGTGCCCATGTCCCGGGGCGCTCACATTGGAACCGGTCTGTTTGCCTCAGCCTTTGGGGTCATCTTTGGTGGCATGCCGCTCGCCATGTTCATTTTCGTGATGTTGGAAGAAGGAGATGCCATTGAAAAGGTGCTTGTGGGCCTGTTTGTCAGCCCGTTTGTCCTCATTGGAGGGTCCATGTTCATCTTCGGCGTGGTCTGCGTCGGTGCCGGCATTATCGGCTATCCGCTGATCAAAGAGTACGACGACGAGGACGAAGAAGGGGCGGACGGAGCACCATCGTCGACGGCCTTCGCTTACACCAGCGAAGACGACATGCTCGAACAAATTCGTGAGGCTCAAGTCCAGCCCGCCCTTGCTGAACCGGGCGAGAAGGCACCAACCCTCGGATGGGGCATGGCGCCTACTGCTCCGCCGGCCACCAGCGATGAAAAGCCGATGTCCAACGATGAACCGCTTGCAACCAACGCCTCCGAAGCGGATGGCGGAGGTGCTTTCTGGAGCGGCATGGCGGGGAGCGACGAAAACTGAAGCCGAATCGCTCAAACAGCGATACCGGCGGCCGTGGCTTGTCTCTTGAGCATGCGCCCGAACACCGGCGGCACATGGGCCAGCCAGAACATCACGTAGTAGCCATAGGGCAACTGCGGCGACTCGTCGTGAACGTCCAAGCGCTCGTAGCGGGTGCTCGATTTGAGATGGTGCGAGGGATGAAGCGGGAGCTCCATGAGCGTCCAGCGAGAGAGGCGGTGGCGACTCTCCCAAGCGTGGGTGGCGTTGGGGCGCTCGTCGTCGTGGCGTCGAAGACCATGGTGCTGGAGGTAGTTGACGAACTCGAGCAGGTAGACAGCGGCGATGGCCTGCACCACGAAGCCTGCCACCAGGGGGAAAGCGATGACCGCCAACCCGGCGATGAAGGCCCCCTCGAGCAGGAAGACCCGCTTGGTGTCCTGAGGTCGTGCAGCCAGCGCCCCACGAACTTGTTTGGGCACCGTCATGAGCACGTGAGCGTAGACGCTTCGGCCCCACGGCGAAGAAGTGGGGTCTCGGTCGCGGGCCCAATGCCGATGATGCGTGTGGTTATGCTCGGTGGTGAAGTGGGCGTAGATGACCGAAAAGAGCGTCAAACGAGCCAACCACCACGAGGTGGATTTCGGTTTGCGATGGCCTAGCTCGTGCGCTGCGACGATGCCTGATGCACCGTTGTTCAGGCCGGCTGAAATCATCCCGAGGAAACTCATCACGGTGATCCCGTCGAAGGACAACCGCCAGAACAAGGTGGCAACGACCACCAGCACGCCGAGGGCGTGGAGGTGAACGATCACGTTGTGCGCCTTTCCCTCCTGAAGCGGATGGGTGTTCGAAGACGTGCCAAGGGCCAAATCAATGAACGGGTACACGACGAGCAGCAGCACGATACCGCTGGCCATCCACCATCCACCGGCGATTAAACCGGCCACCGTGATCACAGGCGTGAGCAAGCCCCACAGGTGCGGCACCCATGACCAGCGTTCGCTCATCGGGTGCTGTCACACGCATGTGACTTGTAAAGGATGGCTTCAGTTCATGCCGAACAGACGACGGAGACGGTCCGACAGGCTGCGACGGGCGAAGATCCCGTTGCGGGTGACCTGGGCGTTCATCGTTTCATCCACGTAGCGTTCCAAATATGCATCCATTCAAATCGTCCTCCTTGATTGAAGCGCACCTCGACGGTCAACACCGGCACGGTAGAAGGCCACCGCCGTCATCCAGCGATTCCAAAGGCTTCGGCCAAACACCCCGTTTCGGTAGGTGAACGACTCAACAGCTTGCTCGGTGTAGGCCTCCAATTCGTGGTCCATGTGCATCTCCTGAAAGGTTTGCTTCTTTCATAGTGAATGTGGTGCCGGACCTATATCAATCACCGGTAAAATTGCCAACACAAGGATGTTAAAAATAAACTAAGTATGCTAATATACACCATCGAGGGTGCACTCTGACACGCACAACCCCTGTCGATGTCACGCTGAAATGGTCGAACAAACGGTTAAGTGGGCCCGGATAGGGTTTCCACCATGGGGAAAAAAGGCGTCTTGCTGATGAACGTTGGTACACCCGACGAACCCACCGTCGCTTCCGTTCGAACCTACCTGAGGGAGTTTCTCCTCGACCCCGATGTGATTGACATCCCTGCCCCGCTGAGGCATCTGTTGGTCCGTGGAATCATCCTCCGAACCCGCCCAAGAAAAATCGCTCCGCTCTACAAAAGCATCTGGATGGAGGACGGCTCACCCCTTCGCGTGTACTCAAAACGAGTCACTGAACATCTGCGACAAATCAACCACGACATTGACTTTGAATTTGCCATGCGATACGGCAACCCGAGCATTCGCAGCGGTCTTGAGGCCCTGAAGGAGCGAGGCGTGACGGACCTCCTGTTGCTCCCGATGTTCCCACACTACGCCCAAGCGACAACAGAGTCCTCACTGAAACACGCTCATCACCAACTGAAATCGATGAGCTGGCAGCCGAACCTGCTGGAGATGGGTCATTTTGAAACCGCTGAGGAGTTCATCGGGCCCCTCGCCGAATCCATTCGTCCGCACCTCTCCGAAGACACCCACTTGTTGTTCTCCTACCACGGCCTCCCCGTGTCCCACGTCAAGCGCATTGACACCTCGAAGAAGCACTGCCAGACCGTGGAGGCCTGCTGCACCGTGAAGTGCGAGGCCAACAGCCTGTGCTACGGACGGCACTGCAACGAGACCACGATGGCCGTGGTTGAACGCTTGGGGCTCACACCGGACCAATGGTCACTGAGCTACCAAAGTCGGCTCGGGCCCGTGAAATGGCTCGAGCCCTCAACCACGCAGATGGTCGAAGCCCTGGTCAAGAAAGGGGTGAAGAAACTCGCCATCGTTGCCCCCGCATTCCTCGCAGACGGTCTGGAAACGCTCGAAGAATTGGACATCGGCATTCGTGAAGAATTCATGGAACACGGTGGTGAGGACCTGAAAGTCATCAACTGCCTCAACGACGACGAACAGTGGATCCGTGGCCTCGAGCAACTCATCACCAACGAATTCGAACACGCCGTCGCCTAGAAGTGCTCTGCGATTCGTTCAGCCTCGGCGACCACGTGCGTCACGGACACGCCGCTGAAACACCAACCTGCTCGGGTGAAGTCCACTGATTCTGCGGACAACGACGCCATATAACCGGGCGGATAAGATGGAATGGAACGCACCCCAATGTGTTCAAAGATGACCGGTTCAGCGGTGCCGAGGTGCTTCGTGAGGGCCGCTTTGACCGTTTCATGTGAACCCGTTTGAGGCGTGGGCGACATGATTCGGAACAAACGATGGCCGGCAGGTGCCCGTGGTGTGCCATGAACATCGCTCTCGTGGAGAATACCGCTGATCGGCGATGAGGGGTCGGGAATCAAGGTGCCATAACCAACGGGTACGCTGGTGACATCGTCGTTGCCGTAGCCTGCGACATAGACGTTGAGGGTCGTGAACGCATCGGGCCGTCGGTTCAGCGGTGCGCACCAAATCACGGACGCCAAGGGAATGCCTCGCTGGTCGGCAACAGCCGTTGGGGTGATAGCACCGGCGTTGAGAGACACCTCGACGTTGTCAAGCAGGTTGAGTTCGTGTTCCAAAGCATCGATCAGCGTCTGCATTCCACCAGTAAAGGAAGCGGTGGCCCCTTTGTTGGGTTGAAAGATCGGGTAGGTAGCACCCATTTTCGACTTGATGTGCTTCCATTTGATGGGTGGCTCAGCGCCGAACCGGGTCATGGAAGGCATCAGGAAATCTGCATCAACGTTGGCGGCCCGATCGTTGACAATGCCCAGGGTCATGGCATCGTTCACCTGTGCCAACGGCACAGCCTCAGCCACCGAACGACCGCCCCGACGAGCTGTTCTCAACCCGCGGAGCAGTTTCAGTGGACCCCGCTTGAGCACCGTCCAGATGGACAGTTTCTGCGACCGGCCTTGCGAGTAAATCCAACGCGCATTCGCTTCGGGATTTGAGGGTGCGAAACGGTCGCCAAGTCCGAGGTCGTCGACCAGACGCCAAAACGCAGGGTGAGCTCGAGTCGCGTTCACAGCCACGTCGCACACCCAATCGTCTTGGGTCCATGTTTCAATGACGCCCCCGAGTCGAACGCCCTTTTCGATGAGTTCAACGTGAATGTCAGGGCGTTTCGAGGCGATTCGGTAGGCCACCGTTAACCCGGAAAGACCGCCGCCGACCACACAAACGGTGGACGAGCGTGGGAGGTCGGTTGCCAGACGAAGAGGACGGCGCAGTTCATCGCCGTAGCGAACCCATTCCTCCACCGAAGCCACGCCATCACCCGTTGAGCCAATCCACCGGTTGACGAAGGACCTCGAGCAGAGCAGCTTCGTCCGACCCATCCTCCACCTCGTGACAATATTCCCACCGTGCCGTCAGTGGGAGCGACATCAGAATGCTCTCAATTCGACCGTTGGTCGTCAGACCAAACTTCGTCCCTCGGTCGTACACGAGGTTGAATTCGACGTAGCGGCCACGTCGGACTTGCTGCCATGCCTTCTGCTCTGGTGTGAACGGCATGGTCCTTCGCCGCTCTAGGATGGGGAGATAAGCGTCGAGAAAGTGGGATGCACAATCCTCAACGAACGCAAAACATGCTGTCTTGCTCTGCGCCCGCAAATCATCAAAAAAAACACCCCCGACGCCCCGGCGCTCACCTCTGTGCTTGATGTGAAAATAGTCGTCGCACCATGCTTTGTAGGCCTCATAATCAGCGACTTCATGGCGGTCGCAAACCGATTTGTGGACCTGGTGAAAGTGGATGGCATCGTCCTCAAAGAGGTAGGACGGTGTCAAATCAGCACCACCTCCAAACCACCAACTTCCTTCGACCAACCCCTCGCCTCGCTCAAAATATCGATAGTTGGCATGGACCGTGGGCGCCATCGGATTGTGAGGGTGAAGAACGAGGCTCAACCCCGTGGCAAAGAAGTCCAAATCATCTCCTTCCAGATCGTGTCCTCCACCCATTTTGGCGGCCGCTTCAGGACTCAGCGTTCCGTGGACGACGCTCACGTTCACGCCTGCTTTTTCGAACACCTTGCCCTCGGAAAAAACACGGCTTCGCCCGCCGCCACCCTCTTCACGCGTCCACTCATCTTCACGGTACGTTGAATCGTCAAGTGAGGCGATGGCATCGCAGATGGTGTCTTGGAGCTGATGCACCATGTCGACCATGGTTTGCCTCATGCAGATTCACCCGTGATCAGTCGCAACACAGCCTCAACGCAGTCAATTTGTGCACCCGGAGCAAAGCCGTGGCCGAGGTTGAACACATGGCCCGGTGCGTCGCCCGCTTCATCGAGGACGCGTTGAGCCGCGGTACGAGCCGCCTCTGGCGAGCCGTGCATTCGGGAGGGGTCGAGGTTTCCTTGGAAGGCAAAGCGGTCACCAAACGAGGTGCGGTTGGCACGCAGGTCGTCCCTCCAATCAAGGGACAGGGCATCAATGTCGAGCGAACGAATGGATTCGTGGAGGTGGCCGCTGCCCTTGGCGTAATGAATGAGTGGAACCTTGCGCTCCGCTCGTTCGCGGAACACCTCAATGGCTCGTTGGGTGGCTGGGAGCGCAATTCGCTCGTAATCCTCAACGGACAGCAAACCTGCCCACGTATCGAACAACTGAACTGCATCGGCACCGCCGTGGTTCACCTGGTCAGCAAGCAAGTCGCCCACGGCTTCGGCCATGTGAAGGAGCACGCGCTGTGCCTCGTCAGGCTTGGAGAACACGGTTGCACGTGTGTTGTGGAATTCTTTGTCGCCCGTACCACCTGCCATGAGGTACAGGGACGTGGTCCACGGGCATCCTGCAAAACCCAACCTTGCAATGTCGTCGTTGTCCTCACCGATGGCTTTGAGCGCGTCAGCTGCCCAAGGGGCGTGTTGACGAGCCGAGAAGGTCGTCCAATCCTCGACATCGTCGAACGAAAACGGTTCAATGCGGATACCTCCGCCGTATTCGACGTCATAGCCCAAGGCCGGAAGCGGCGTGAGAATGTCGCTGAACACGATGGCGGCATCGATGGAGCCGTAGCGGTGAATGGGTTGCATGGTGATGGTTGTGCACAGGTCAAGGTCCTGACAGCGTTCCCAAAACGAGTGCTCCGCAGCGAGTTTTCGGTATTCAGGAAGGTGGCGTCCTGCCTGGCGCATGAACCAGACCGGCGTACGGTCGACGGGCTGACGATTCAGGGCAGCAACAATCCGCTCTTTCCCGTTCATGCGTTCAACTCCATGTGCGAGAGGGCATCATCCATCGCCGCAACCAGGCCGCGGATGTGACCCTCATCGTGCGCCGTGGAGATGAAGCCGATCTCATACGCAGAAGGCGCCAACATGTAGCCTCGGTTGAGCAAGGCACGGTGGACATCAGCGTACAGGCCTGCAGCGTCCTTGGCGATTTGGTCGGCTCGAACGGCGGGTTGGCCGTTGCCGGGCGACATCCAGAACAGACTTTCACGACGAACAAGGCGCATCGGGTTGCCGTGCTTTTCCAGTACGATGTTCATCTCCTCCTCGAGCAGGGCCCCGAGGGATTCCATGTAGTCATAGGCGGCTTCGTCGAGCAGGTCAAGCGTCGTGGCGCCAGCGGCCATGGCCAGTGGGTTGCCGGACAGGGTGCCCGCCTGATAGACGGGCCCGAGGGGCGAGAGTTGTTCCATGATTTCGTGGCGGGCTCCGTAGGCGCCCACGGGCAAACCGCCACCGATAACTTTCCCCAGCGCCGTAAGGTCGGGGGTGACACCACACAAATCGCCGTAGCTGCCTTCCTTGAAGCGGAAGCCGCTGATGACCTCGTCAAAGACGAGTAAAGCACCGTGCTCATCGCACAGACGACGCAGGCCTCGGAGGAATTCAGGCCGTTGAATCAGCAAGCCGTTGTTGGCTGGTAGCGGTTCAATGACCACGGCAGCGATGTCCTCCCCGTGCTCGCTGAACAAGAACTCCACCGCCTCGAGATCGTCAAGCGGGCAGATCAAGGTGGTCGCCACGGTGTCTTGAGGGATACCAGGGCTGCTGGCGATGCCGAAGGTCGCCAACCCGCTTCCTGAAGACACCATCAACGCATCAACATGGCCGTGGTAGCAGCCTTCAAACTTCACCAACATGTCGCGGCCTGTGTATCCTCGAGCCAACCTCACGGCGCTCATCACCGCCTCGGTGCCCGAGGAAACGAAGCGAACTTTGTCCATGTGGGAAAACCGCTTCTTGACCCGCTTGGCCAGTTCAATCTCGCCGAGGTGCGGTGCGCCGAAGGACGTCCCGTTGAGCATTTTTTCGTGCACTGCTCCGATGATGGCAGGATGGGAATGGCCGTGGATGAGCGGGCCCCAGGACTGAACAAAATCAACCAGCACGTTTCCGTCCACGTCCGTGACATGGGCGCCCGAGGCTTTTTCGAAGTAAATGGGATTGCCGTGCACCGATTTGAACGCTCGAACCGGGGAGTTGACGCCACCAACCAAGTGCGAAAGCGCCTCGTGATGAAGTGCATCGGATTTGCTGCGGTTCATGCGTTCACCTCACTTGACCCAACGCTTCCTTGCTGCCTCACGAGCGTGGTAGGACACCACGACGTCGGCACCCGCTCTTTTGAACGCTGTCAAGACCTCAACGACCATCCGTCCTCGGCTGGCTTCGTCGCTGGTGGCGTTCATGACCATGGCATATTCGCCGCTCACGTTGTACACCGCAACGGGGCGAACAACGCTGTCAGCGACCTTACGAAGCACGTCGAGGTAAGGGAGGCCGGGTTTGACCATGAGGATGTCAGCCCCTTCGGTCTCGTCCAAATTGGCTTCCAAGACGGCCTCCTCGTATCCCGAGCGGATGTCCATTTGATGCGTGGCACGATCACCGAACTCCGGACTGGATTGAGCAGCATGTCGGAACGGACCGTAAAACGATGAGGCGTACTTGACCGAGTAGGAAAGAATGCCAGTGCTGGTCAAGTCTGCTGCTTCAAAGGCCGTGCGAATAGCCGACACGCGTCCGTCCATCATGTCGGAGGCGCAGACGTAGTCAGCACCTGCTTCGGCGTGAGACAGAGCGATGCTGACCAGCACGTCCACCGAAGCATCGTTGGCGATGTCGCCTTCGTGTACCAACCCGCAGTGGCCGTGGTCCGTGGCGGTGCAAAGGCACACGTCGGTCATGACGACAAGGTCGTCGCCATGCACCGCTTTGAGTTCCAAAACAGCGCGGTGCAAGTGCGAGGAAGGGTCGTGGGCATGGCTGGCATGAGCGTCTTTGTGTTCGCTCGCCACCACGCCGAACAGCATCACGGCCCGCAGTCCGTGTGCGAGGTCTTCTTCCACGGTGTTCAGAAGCACATCTACCGACTGCTGGTGAATGCCGGGCATGCCCTCGATGGGTTGGTCGACGTTCTCACCGGCTACAACAAAGTGGGGTTGAACCAAAGAAGAGAGCATCGAATCACCAAAGAGCAACTCGCGACGGGCCGCCGTCCAGCGATTGATTCGGGGTCTGATGTTCATCTCAATCCGTCCTGTGCTCTTGCCACCATTCGACCAGTGAATCCGACGTCGGCCCGCTCAACACCGAAACACGCGCTTCGCTGAAGTGGTCCAAAGAGAGGATGGTTGACCGTGCATTTTCTCCCATACAAAGAATTTCGTGAGGCACCTTGAGGCCGTTTTCTGCCCAAGAGCGAGCCGATGAAGCAGAGGACAGGACCAGCACGTCGAGCGGATTGATGTCAACGGGGGCCATATCCTTCGGTTTGTTCTCGTAGCCAACCCACGACGTCATGCCAAAGCCGGCCTTACGGAGGGTCTGTTCGAGTTCAGGGGCAGCGAGGTCTGACCGGGGCAACAAAAAGGTGGTGTTTGGTTCGAAGTGCTCCACAATGTAGGTGCCAAGTTCGCGAGCGTTTCGTGCACGGGCGCACACGGCGACCGTCACGCCGAGACGGAAACAGGCGCGAGCCGTCCCTTCACCGATGGCGAGCCATGGAATTCGACCGATGTCAGGATGCACTTCTGCAGCAGCCACGGCGCACTTGGCGGCGAAAGGCGATGTGAGCACCAGGTACGGCCAATCCCGTTTGCTCGGGAAGGCCTGAAGAAACGCTGAAGGCCAGCGGTCAAGAAGAGGGACGAGATCGACCACGGGGACGTTCTCCATGGGAACGTCGTGGCTGGCAAGAACACGTGAAATCCGATCGGAATTCAATGTCGAAACATATCGCGGACCGTTGCTTTGCATGGTGATTTCATCCAGTGGTTGAACCGGGAGTTCAATCGCCAAGTTGTCCATCGGACCTGCAAAGCGGAACACGTCGTAGACGGAGCCCTGGCAAAAGATCGCCCGCCAATTTTCCGGGGCCACTTGGAGGTGAACCTGCTCGCCTTCCACACCGATGCCGGCCGGGAAGAGGCACCCGCCTCCGACCTCTTTGAGCAGTCGTCGTTCGGCCGAGACATCGCGCTCGGTTGGTTCGTGATTCAAGATGGTTCGAATCGATTCGAGTTCCTCGAATCTTGCCTTCGTGCAGTGGACTGCAATGGCCCCTTGACCGGGCGCTGTTGGCCAGTCAGACGGGTCGATACGAAAAGCAGAGAGACCCTCCTTGACGGCGTCCAACGCACCGATGCTGTTCAGCCGGGCAAGACCAACCTCTGCCAGAACCACGGCGTCAACGCGACCCTCGACCAATCGACCAAGACGTGTTTCAACGTGGCCCCTGACCGCCAGTGGAATGATGTCGGGGCGTTGACTCAGCAGGAAGGATTGGCGCCGACCGGAGACCGTACCGAAGGTTGCACCGGTTGGAAAGTGTTCGAGAATTTGAGCCAGAGGCGTTGACGACCGGCCGCTGAGGACATCATCGAGGGACGGAGCGTCTCCCGTTTTCCTGACGATGATGAGGTCGGTGGTGCAACCTCGCTCAAGGTAAGCGAGATGCTCAATGCGTTCGTCAACATCCACCGGGACGTCTTTGCTTGAATGCACAGCGATGTCGACCTCGCCGGCGAGCAAGCGGTCGTCGATGGCGTGGACAAATTGCCCCACCGAAGCGGAAAGTTGGCCTCCCAAACTCCGGTCGCCGGTTGAAGAGAGGGGGACCAACGCTGCTTCCACGCCGTGACGCTCCAGTGCTTCGAGCACCGTGGTGGCTTGCCACATGGCGAGGTTGGAGGCGCGTGTTCCGATGCGTACGGTCATGAGGCCCCTCCGAAAACCGAGTTCGGCTTGCTCATGGCCAGAACGGATTGTTTGACCTCATGGTCCACATGAGCAAGGATGGCTGAACTCAGCGTTCGCTCCGTGTTCACCACGAAGTTGGACAGCGTCGAAAGGTGAAACGGGGAAGATTGATGGCAAATCCACGTGGCAATTTCTCGAGAAAAGGCACCCAGTTGAGGGACGTCTTCGGCCGTCGCATGTTGGGATGTTTCCCATGTTTTCGCCAGCCCTTCCATCGTTTGGTAGACATGTGCGCGGAATTTTCCTTGTGCTTTGTTCTCCAGGGCTTCGCTGTAGCGTTCTTGAATCGTGTCAATCATGGCTTCGCTTTTGGCGATGGTGGAGTCGTAATCCCATTCTTTTCCGAGATTCCGAGAGACTTTGATCCAGTGGTTCATGCCCAGCAGTGTTTGATGTTCACCGACACCTGATTCGTCCAACGAAGGCGGCCATGAGAAGTCCATGATCGTGGTGGGGCCGGCCACAGGAAGTGGGTGTTGCAGGTCGTACGTGGGCGTGGCGTTTCGAATAGTAGAGATGACCAAATCGGGTTGCTGTTCGCCCTCATTCCAGGCATTGTAGGAAATCATTCTGCAGCGCTGAGCCAGATGAGGGGCACGCTCAGCCGACACGGAAGGGTTTCGGGAAACCACCGTGATGTCGGTTTGGTTGGCATCCAGCAGCGCTTCAACCGCTTTCATCCCCATGTCTCCAAAACCCAACACCGCTGCTTTCATTGGGCCATGTTCGCTCAACAACCCCTCCAAGGCCGTGGTGGCCAGGGACAGCATGGATTCGGTCGTGCTGGTGAAGCCGAGTTGCTTCCGAATGGAACGATTGGCGGCGACCACGTGTTCAAAGAAACCCGAATTGTAGTGGCTGATCAGCCCACGGTCTTTGTGGAAGTTGATCGACTTGCGGAATTGCGACATCACCTGCAACTCACCCATCATGAACGAATCAAGGCCGCTGCAAATCTTCACGAGTTGACGCCAAGCCGTGGTACCCTCAAACACCTCGAACGGCAGGGATTCGAGTTGATTGACGTCGCCGAGGGTCGAGCAGAGAACATCTGGACCTATTCCAAATCCAACGTAGAGGACGCGATTGCAGGTGGAAAATTCGAAAATTTCCGCATCGGCTGCATCGCTGATGCTTCGGATGTAAGCCGCTCGTTCATCGTCGGAAATGCCCTCTGTGGTGATGGCTTGAGCTGCGTTGATGGTGTCGGAGGTGAACTTGAGGGCGGCGAGGGAAATGAGCTCGGGGTCCTTCTCGCCTTCACCATTGACACGCTTGGCAACCGCTTGGGCCAGCCACGCCAAATCGATCAGTGCGTCGCTCACTCAAGCCCCCCGTGAGGAGGGACCATCATGGTGCTTAGGAACCTTTGCAAGTAGCGACGACGAGAGGGTGTTACGTTCCTTTTTTGAGATGTACCAATTGCCAGAATATAACCCGCTTTGTGCGAGGGTTTTCGCCGAGGAAATCGCCCATGTCTGTGCGAGCGTTTGATAGGTTCGTGTGGCCGCCCCGAAACCATCCGAGCCACCCCCAACTGGCGCCCGCCAACCGAGGACCGTGGCTTCAGGAGTGAGCCACATGGCAGGAATGGACCCGCAGCTGAAAGCCAAACTGCAGAAGCAACGCTACCACATCGTGGGCGAGCACGGTGGCGTGAAAACGTGCCACTGGACCAAAGAATCCTTGCTGCGCGACCGCCAGTGCTACAAAGGCAAGTTCTACGGCGTCGCCAGCCACAACTGCATGCAAATGTCGCCCGTGGTCGACCAATGCAACTTGGCGTGCACCTACTGCTGGCGCGAACCGCACATGGACACGCTGGAATTGACCGACCAAGATCCGCTCGATTTGCTGTACGAATCCGTGCGCGCCCAGCGCCGTCTGCTCTCGGGCTTCGGGGGCAACCCCAAGGTGCCTCGCGAGAAGTGGCTGGACGCTCAGAACCCAAAGCACGTGGCCATCTCCCTCAACGGTGAGCCCACCCTCTACACGCGCCTTGCCGAGTACATGGACCTGTGCCACAAGCACGGGATGACCACCATGCTGGTGACCAACGGCACGCTGCCCAAGGTGCTCGAAAAATTGGACACGTTGCCCACCCAACTCTACGTCTCGGTTGACGCCCCCAACAAGCAGGTGTTCGACGAAGTCTGCCGCCCCAAGTGGAACAGCGGTGCTTGGGAGCAGTTTGAGAAAACCATCGACCTCTTGCCTTCCCTTGACACCCGGATCGTCTGCCGCCACACGCTCATGAAAGGCGTCAACATGAGCGACACCCACATCAACGAATTCGCAGCACTCGACAACCGTGCGGACCCTGATTTCATCGAAAACAAGGGCTCCGTGTTCGTGGGCCACAGCCGAGAAAACTTGGCCATGGAGAACATGCCCACCCACGACGACATCATGGACTTCTCACGCAAGATTGCCCCGCTGACCAACCGCGAAGTGCTTTCGGATTCCAGACCCAGCCGAGTCGCTTTGGTGGGCACTGAAATCACACCCATCCCGATTCCAGAACCGACGATGTTCTTCCCTGAAGACCTGGGGATTGCCCCGCCGGTCAAGCACCTGCCCGTCATCTCCTGAATGATGTGCTGCGTGCCCGAGCAGAGGGTACCCTCTGCTTAGGTGATGACGGATTCCTCTCCGATGCCTTGTCCGTTGAGGGTCACATTTGCCAAGCGAACGGCGGTGATTCGATTTAGGGCCTGTCAAGACGATACTTGAACGGAATCGACTTCCTTCGGCTTTGCAGAGGCATTCACCTTTCCTTGTAGTTCGAGGAGTAT
>CAXRAL010000051.1:0-31483 GCA_964228815.1 Candidatus Poseidoniaceae archaeon | reverse complement strand
GGATCTCTCCTGTCGAGGTGATTTCCTCCGTGTTCCCTCAAACCGATGCCGGCGACCCCGGGCGAATCGCCATCACCTACTTGGGCAGTGAAAACTCGGAGATGCTCAACCAGTCGGACATCGACGGCAACCCGTGGAACGTCAACGACCATTACGCGCACAACAACGCCACCTACCACCTTTTCATCACGTACAGCTAGAACGCGCTCGACGACGAACCGGTCTTCGACACCTACAGGGTCACCGACGACCCTGTTCAGGTGGGCTCCATTTGCTTGAACTCCGGCGACTGCCGTGACATCGGTGGGTCAAATCGAAACCTGTTGGATTTCAACGACCTTCACATCGACCGTGAAGGTCGGGTCTACGTTGCGTTTGCTGACGGATGCACCGGCGACTGTGCCAACAGTGAGAACGCCACGGCCGCTGATTCTCGAGACGGGCGTGGTTCGGTGTACTACCTCGCTGATGGGCCCAGTCTGATTGAGGAGTTCGGCCGCCTGATGCCGCTCATCGACGAATGATGGACTTAAGCGAACAAGCGTGCACGAAGTTTTCGCAGGCTCAAACGGACGCCGAGCAAGCTCTTGCGCAAAGCCGAGAGTTTAACCGGTTGGGTGAACACATCGCCGGAGCGCCGTACGATTTCGTGGAGAATGGACGTGTAGGCGTCGGCCATGATTTCAGGTTGGACCCGGGCTCGACCGTCGAGGTAGCCGAAAAGGTGGTTGGCAGAACTCTGGTGTCGCTTGATGACGTCAACGTATTCAACGACGAAACCTTTCCACGCCAGGGTTTCAGCGATGGCTTCGCTTTCCAGCATCTCAAGCGTAATGTCGTGGGAAGCCAGCACCTCGAGCGGTAGGTAAATTCGGCCGCGTTCCATGTCTTCGTTGATGTCTCGGAGCACGTTGATGAGTTGCATCTGAATGCCGAGGTCGATGGCGTGCAGGCGAGCAGCACGGTCTTCATAGCCATAGATTTCGATGAGGATGAGCCCCACAGCAGACGCCACTTTGTAGCAGTAAGAGCGGAGTTCGTCCCAAGTTTGGTTGCGGACAGGATAGAGGTCGTCTTCCATGCCTTCAATGACGGTTTCAAAGTCAGCGAGTTTGATGGGGTAGCGATTGAACACGTCCTGCAGGGCGATGAAAATGGGGTGGTCGTCGTTGGTGAGGGTCTGTGCTTCGGCCTGCTGGAGTTTCAATCGAATGTCGACCAGCGCCATCATTCGACGGCGGTGCTCTTCGGGGGAGAGCGACGGCTCGGCGCCAGCATGGAGATCGTTCACCACCGCTTGCCTGGCTTCTGTTGCCTCGCGCAGGGCTTGGGTTTCAAGGATGGTGGGCTCCTCATCACCGTCGACGATGTCGTCCACCCAACGGCACAGGGCATAGACGGCGTGAACCGCTCTGCGCTTGTCGGGTTGGAGCGCGCTGAAGGAGGAATAGAAGGTGGTGGAAGCGTTCCTGCACACCGTTTCGCAAAACGAGTAAGCCTCCTCAAGGCGAAGATGTTCCATGGTCACCACTCAAGCAGATGTTGGTGTGCCGCTGGACGGTTCTTTTGAGGTTTTGTTGAGGGCCGCCCTGCCTTGCTTGGAGCGCTTTCGACTCTCGAACCAGGTGTCAACACCGTTCCAATCGGGGATGATGCCCAGGCTGTCGAGCAGGAGTTTGCTGCTGATGCGGGCAGACTCGTAAATGACCGGCAGACCGCTGCCGGGGTGGGTACCACCGCCAACGAGGTAGAGGTTGTTGATCTCGTCAAACTGGTTCTTTGGTCGGCGCCACAACATTTGGTCGAGGCCGTGAGCGAGGTTGAACACAGCCCCACGGTAGCAGTGGTCGCCCCAATCTTCGGGCGTGATGATCATCTCGGTGACGATGTGATCTCGGAGCCCTTCAAACCCGAGTTTGGTCTCGATTTGCTCAAGCACCCGGTCTCGGTAGGCATCCTTTTCCTTGGACCAGTCAATGTTCTCGTGAATGTGAGAGACGGGGACCAGAGCATAGACGGTTGAGCAACCTTCGGGAGCGAGGCTGGGGTCAACCACACAGGCGTTTTGGACGTAGACCGACGGGTCATCCCACGTCAATTTGTGGTGCTTCTCAATGTCTTCGAGGTTCTGCTCGTAGTTGGCTGAAGCGTAGATTTGGTGGTGTGGCAGGTCTTCGTAGGTCTTGTCAATGCCCAAGTAGACCATGAAGGTCGAGCAGGAATACTTTTTGCTCTCGAGTTTCTTGTCATTCCACTTCTTTCGCACCTTGTCGGGGAAGAGTTGGGTCATGCCGTTGGCAAAGTCAGCGTTCATCACGACCTTGTCAGCAAAGAATTCGCCCTTGCCGGTGCGGACCCCTTTGATCGTCTTCCCGTCCATGATGACCGATTCAACGGCTTCGTTCATACGGAAGCTGACGCCGAGGTCCTTGGCGATACTGGCCATGCGCTCGCTGACGCTGCCGAGTCCACCGATGGGGTGGAAGATGCCGTACTCGTATTCGAGGAAGGCGAGCATGGTGAACAGGCTGGGGCAGTTGAACGGCGACATGCCGAGGTACTTCGTCTGGAAGGACATCGCCAGCATGAGCCGGTCATCGTCGAAGAGTTTCATGAGGTCCTTGGCCACCGAGCGCTGGGGCCGCAGGACACCAGCCACACGCATGGCTCGCTTGGAGAGCAAGTCGCTCGGGCCGTACCAGGGCTCTTGGAGGCAGGCCTTGGACTTCTCAAGTTTGAGTCGGTTGTCGGCCACATAGCGGCGGAAGGCGTTGGCGTTGTTGTCCCCGGAGAGTTCTCGGATACGCTCGGTCATTTGGTCGAGGTCACTCGTGCAGTCGAGCTGGCCGCCTTGCCCGAAGATAAGGCGATAGTTGAGGTCAAGCTTGTGGAGGTTGAGTTCTTCGTGAGCGTCCAGGCCGATTGCTTTGAAGATGTCCTCGATCACTTCAGGATAGTGGAAAAATGTGGGGCCGAGGTCAAATTTGAACCCGTCACGGTCGAACACTTTGTTGCGTCCACCGACCGCACTGGAGCGCTCAAACACGGTCACATCAACACCGGACTTGGCGAGGAGCAGAGCCGAGGCCAAGCCGCCGGGACCCGCACCGATGATGGCCACTTTAGGTTGAGAACTTCCAGACATAACTCTCGCTGTTGGTTTGAGCATATAAATGGCGGTTTTTGTTCATAAAAAATTTATGAAAAATAACACTTTATTCGACGGTCTCGATGATGGAATTCGGGTCGATGAGGATGGAGAATTCATCCAAGTAAGGGCCCATCGAACTGATGAGGTCGACGTTGGGGTGGCCCTTGAGCACCATGCCGTCCATGTACATCAATGAGCGAATGATTGGAAACGCTTCTTCTCCAAAGGCACACCCTGCGAGGACCGCTGCTTTCACCGTCTTCATCATCTGCTCGGTGAGCGAAACTTCGCTCACGGAGGTGCCCACAAACCCGTCGTACAGTTCGTTCATGGAGTCGTAATAGGTCTGCAATGTATCACCGGTCGGGCGAACGGCAGCCATGGTTAACATGGCGTCGAAGGCGTTCTTGAGTTCACCTTTGGCAAGGAAGTAAAAGAATCCAAAGAGCGCATTTCGGACGTGCTCGGGCGCGTTGCAGATCGCACCGGTGTCGATGAAGAAGAAGTTGCCTTGGTCGTCCATCATCGCGTTTCCAGGGTGAAGGTCGCCGTGGAAGGTGCCCAACCCGAACATAAAGGCGCCGTGAATTCGGAACAGTTCAAGCATATCAGGCCATGTCAAGCTCCCAGCCTCGAGGTGGTCTTCCAGTGTCGGATGGGTGATTTCCTCCATGACGAGAACACGTTCATTGGACAGGTGTTCCCACATGGTCGGAAACTTCAGCTTCGGCATCGAAAAATGCTCCTCAATCGCCTCGGCCTTGGCGATGAGTTGGTTGCGTCCGTCGATTTCGTTGAGCAGGTTCAGCTCCCTGAGCGTGTAGTCTTCGATGTGAGCGAGAAGGCCGATTGGATTGCCGACTTTTCGCAGCCGTGGATTGAAGAAAAGCCCCATTCGAATCCACCGCTTCATGCGTTGAACGTCCCGCTTGAAGGCGTCCTCGAAATCGGATTTGATGACCTTCACCACCACCTTGGTACCGTCCTTGAGCACACCACGGTGGATTTGGCCAATGCTTGCTGCAGCAAACGGTTTCATGTCAAGGTGCTCGAAGTGGTCGAGGAATCCATCGGGGGCGAAGCGGTTGAGGAGGCGCTGAGAGTCTTCCTCAGGAATGGTGGCGGCGCGGCTGTAGAGCTGTTGAAGTTCGATGCATCGGTCGGGGTCGATCAAATCGGGACGAAGGGCGAAGATTTGGCCAAGTTTGACCGCGAGCAACCCCATCGACTGAATGGCGTCAATGTCAACGGGTTTTTTTCCTCTGATTTGCCGAAAGAACCGGAGAAACGTGCCGAGCTTCATGCGATTCACCCGCTTCAGTCGTTGAGTTCGATCGTGCTGAGTTCGTGTCGGTGGATGAGGTAGCGCCAGAGGTCGTCCTTATCGCCGCTGCCTTCAACGCGTTGAATGACGACGTTGGCTTCTTTGGCAAATCGCGTTGAAAGAGCGCCTTCAATGATACCGTCGTCCATTTCCCACATGGGCAGGGCGTCAGGGTCGTCAACGGGTGGGTGGTTGAGACCCACAACGACGTGAAATTGTGGATCCACGTCGTACTGGAGCATGCCGAGTCCAGCGTGCTCCCACCAGTCCATCATCTCGTCAAGAAACTCAATGTCATTTTCTATAGAACGAAGTGAAAAGGCAATTTCTTGGCCGACTCGGTTGCCGATTTGTCGCAGCATGCGGCTGATGTCAATTCCCAGCACCTTGAGGTTGGAGAGTTTCCCTTCGGTGAGCCGACTTCGAGCTTCGTTGACTTCGTGGCCAGCAGCAAAGAAGGCCTCCGGGTCAAAAGGCGTGTCTTCTTCGGGAAGTTGACCGTCAAATCCGAGGGCGACGGAGACGTTCTTCAGGAACGAACCCTCACCGATGGTGAGCCGAAGCGGGTCGTTGATTTGATTCTCCGTAAATCGAGCACGGGCGGTCGCCAGCGGAACGGCTCCTTCCCAGATGGCGTCGATAAGGTGGAGGTGCGCCTGTGAAAACGGGCCCGATTCGATGATCAGCGCAGCGTCTTCCTTCCCACGACCCACGGGGTTGTCCTCGATGTTGAGGTACTGGATGACTTCGGATTGGTCTTGGACGAAACCGAGTGAATCAAGTTCGTCAGAATGCCGGACATCAATGGCCTTGTCGAGCTGGTCGAAGAAACGCAGGGTGCGTCCGTCCAAGTGGGTGATGATTTGAACCACAACGCCACGAACGGCGGCCGTGTTCACGGCTTCCAGGGCATCCGGGCTGCGGCAAAGGTGGAGAATGCCAAATTGGCCAAGAAGGAGAATAAGTCGCTCTTCTGCATCGTTGGCCATCTTTTGCAACCTGTTGTAGATGTGGCTCCGCTCCTTGAGCACGGCAAAGCGTGGGTCATCGATGTCGCGGCGTTGCTTCTCGTAGGAAGCATCGGTTTCGGTGATGCCCTTGGAAAGTTCATCAAACCCTTCTACGAGCCGGTCGAGTTGTTGTTTTCTGGACTGGATGATGTGCTCCATTGCCTCGTTGATGCGAAGGCTGGAGAACAACATGGGGCGGTCAGCGGTGGCGGTCACGATGCCCATTTCCTGAAGACGAGAGAGACTGTTGTACGCATCAAGACGTGTCGTGTTCAGTTCCTTGGCCAGCTCAGAGGCTTTCATTTTCGGACGGGACCCGAGGATCATGATGGACCGAACTTCACGCTCGTTCAGACCAGCCTCGAGGAGCAACTCGTCCCACATCAACCGTCACCCCGGACTTGGGAGATGTCGGCCAGGATTTTGGCAACGTGCCGTCGTGGGCGGAAGAGCCAGTCGTAAACGTACTGAATGGTGTTATCGGGGCCGACGAGGAACGAGGATTTCGCTGGGAATTGTCCCAGGTGGACGGGGACGTTGAACATCTTTCCAACCACGCGCTCGGGATCGGCGAGGAGGGGGAACGGGAGGTCGCCAAGGTTGCTCTTGAAACCCGCCAGTTCTTCGGTGGTGCCCGGGCCGATACCAACGATGGAGCACCCAACGGACGCAAACAAATCATGTTGTTCCTTGAAGGTCAAACATCCTCGCTTGCATGTGGGGGAATTGTTCCTTGAGTAGAAGAAAATGATGCGCCATGTGCCATCGAGCGTGGCGCTGTCAAAGGCTTCGCCGTGCTCGTTTTCAAGAACGAAGCGGGGAGCATCCTGTCCGACGATATTGGTGCGCATGAAGATCACTCAGTTTGGAAGCAAGTGCCCCATTCTTGCGCTTTTTGTTCTCATGTACGAGCGGTTGTGAGCGCACTGCCCAACGATGATGGGGACGCGGTTGACCACGTTGATGCCCTGTTCAAGCAGCTGGTTGCGCTTGTCGGGGTTGTTGGTAACGAGTTCAATCGAGGAGACACCCATGCTGTACAGCATTTCTGCGGCAAAGTCGTATTTGCGAGCGTCGCCTGGAAGGCCCAAAGCAAGGTTGGCATCGAGGGTATCAAGGCCGGTGTCTTGCAGGGCGTAGGCTTGCATTTTCGAGTACAGCCCAATGCCGCGGCCTTCCTGCCGCATGTAGGCGATGGCGCCGTGGCCACGCTCTTGAATGGCCTTCATCGATGACTGGAGTTGTGGCCCGCAATCACAACGCAGCGAACCAAAGGCGTCGCCGGTCAGGCATTCAGAGTGAATGCGGATCATCGGTGTGCCTTCTGATAAGTCGCCGACGTAAAGCAAAGCGTGTTCCTTGCCGTCCGTAGGGTCTCGGAATGCTCGAATTCGAAATTCTCCGTGGGCCGTTGGCAAAACAGCGTCTGCTTCGGGTGCGCTTTGTTTTTGACGAAATTCTGCGCCTTCCATGTTACAAAATTTGCCGAGTTTGTATATAAACACTCGTCTTTTTCTTACAGGAGGCTAAACTGCGTTTGATATACTGGGTTGAACAGATATATCTTGATGGCCAGCCTGCTTTGCGATTTGGGTGTGGCCGCACGGGTCATTCGAGAGGAGAAAATCCTCCTCGTCCAAGAAGCATCAGGGCCCCACGAAGGGAAGTGGGGATTCCCCAAAGGCAGGGTGGATCCCGGGGAAAGTCCAGAGGCTGCGGCGCTCAGGGAGCTGGCTGAAGAATCCGGTCATGACGGCCAGGTGCTGGGCCTTGCAGGTGTGCGAACGGCACTGAGGAAAGGGCAACCAGCCGTCTTTTTGTGCTATGATGTGCAGGTCAACACCGAGGTCGACCACCACACGAGCGAAGAGATTTCCAACACGGCGTGGTGTTCACTCTCGGAGTGCTCCAAGTTGGAATGGGTTTCCGAAACCATGCATCAACTGGCCGTCGACGGGCTCACGCGCAGGAGCCTCATGCGCAACCATGCAGGGCTGACGGCCCGCTCGAACCCCTACGCCGTCTACCGCACGAGCAAGACGGAACAACTACACCGAGGTGGTTCCTCATGATTCCGAGCAGCCGCCTCAAGATTCACGGCGTCCCCAACGAGCACGGCGAAGTCGTGGTGTATTGGATGACAGCCGCAAGACGAGGTCAGTGGAATCACGCTCTCCAGCACGCCATCGACCTCGCCAAACAACACAACTTGCCGCTGGTCGTCATTGAATGCCTGGCGCTCCAGCACCGTTGGGCAAACGACCGAATCTCCACCTTCGTGCTTCAGGGCATGGTGGACAACCGAACGGCGTTTGAGGGGTCCGGCGTGACCTACATCCCCTATGTCGAGACCAAGCGAAAACAGGCCGCTGGCCTGCTCAAAGGGTGGCTCGACCACGCTCGAGCTTGCGTCATTGACGACTACCCGACGTACTATCCAAAGCATGTGCTCAACGTCGCCTTGTCCGTGATCCCTTGCGAGATTCACGTCGTTGACTCCAACGGCTTCATGGCCATGCGCGCCCAAGGACGCGATTTCTCGACGGCCTATTCGCTACGACGCCACCTTCACAAAACCATTCGTGAGCACATGCATGAATTCCCACAGCGTCGTCCGTTGGAAGCCGCTGGAGACCTTCCCCAAGTTGATCCTGCTGTGGTGAACGCCATCTTCGCACAAACCGACACGCCCATCACGCCTTACGAATTTCTCTGGCGTGTATCCGAGGGCGGGGACATCGGAAGGGAAGCCCTCTCGACCCTGGCCATTGACCACGATGTTCAACCCGTGATGGGCAAGAAAGGTGGCTACGTCGAGGGTCGCCGTCGCTGGAAAGAGTTCTTTGCCGAACGCCTTCAGACCTATCACGAAAAGCGAAATGAGCCTCAGGAGCGGGGAGCAAGCGGGCTCTCGCCGTGGTTGCATTACGGCCACATCAGCGTTCACGCCATCCTCCACGACATCTTCACCCATCACCGCTGGGATGTCAGCATGGTCAACGCTCCCAACGACGGACGTCGGCAAGGTTGGTGGGGTCTTCCAGAACCCGTTGAAGCCTTCCTCGACCAAATCATCACCTGGCGAGACATCGGCTTCATTCACTGTGCCATGGTGGAAAATCACGCTGAATACGACTCCCTCCCCGAGTGGGCAAAGACCACCCTCGCCGAGCACGAAGAGGATGAACGCCCGTACCTCTACACGTTTGAGGAACTCGAAAACGCCAACACCCATGACCCGTTGTGGAACGCAGCCCAACACCAACTCCGACAGGAGGGCATCATCCACAACTATCTCCGCATGTTGTGGGGCAAGAAAATCTTGGAATGGTCGCCCGACCCACAAACGGCCATGGATTGGATGATCGCTCTCAACGACCGCTGGGCCCTTGACGGCCGCGACCCCAACTCCTACACCGGCATCGGCTGGGTCATGGGTAAGTTTGACCGAGGATGGACCGAGCGTGCGGTCTACGGTAAGGTGCGGTGCATGACCAGCGCCTCGACCGCTCGGAAATTCAAGACCAAGGGCTATGTTGAGAAGTACACGGCGCCCAGCGACTCATCCAAGGTGTTGGGGTCTGGCCCCTCGTTTTACTCAGCCCATCAATGAGGAACTGTCATGCCAACCTATGCTCATGTCGCAGGCTATGATGCCCCGGTGGAGGACGTGTGGGCTTGGTACGACAGCCCGGGGGCTTTCCGTCGTATCATGCCCGAGTGGGAAGGCATTCGTCCCCTTGAAGCTGGCCGACTGGTGGACAACGCCACCACTCGGTTCCGTGTGTCGCTGGGACCGCTTCGGCCCATGTGGGTCGCTCGCCATTACGGCGTCGTCCCGGGTGAAGTCTTCAACGACGTGATGGAGAAGGGGCCCTTTGGCAAGTGGGACCATGAGCACCGCTTCGTCTCAACCGGCGCAACATCCAGTGAAATTCACGACACGATTCAGTGGAAACTTCCCCTTCACCCGCTGACCTTCTGGACGGCCCCGTTTACCGTGAAAGGACGGATGGATCAGATGTTTGCCTATCGAACCGTCCGAGTCCAAGAGGACCTCAAGCGCATCGCCATGTACGCCGACCGTCCCAAGCAACGCGTGCTCGTCAGCGGCTCAACCGGCCTGATTGGGATGCAACTCTGTGCCTTCCTCCAAGCCGCCGGTCACGAGGTTGTTCGTCTTGTTCGTCCATCCACCACGCTCCCTCCCGACGCCTCCGACCAGCCCTGCGTGGTCTGGAACGACCAAACCGGCGAAGTGCTGGAGGGCAGCATGGAAGGGTTCGATACCGTCATCCATCTGGCAGGGGCGGGCATCGGCGACAAGCGTTGGAATGCGAAGCGCAAGGCGCTGATTGAAACCAGCCGCACCGTTCCCACCGAGCAACTCGTTCGACTGTTCACCCGCTTGTCGAACCCTCCCAAGACCTTCCTTTGCGGATCTGCCATCGGGTTCTACGGCAACCGTGGCGACGAGGTCCTGGACGAGACCTCTACAGCTGGAGACAATTTCCTCGCTAAGACCTGTATTGCGTGGGAGGCGGCGGGTGCAGCGGCAAGCGAGGCCGATATTCGAACCATCTGGATGCGCACGGGCATCGTCACCACGCCCATGGGCGGTGCCTTGCAGAAACTTCTGTTGCCCACCTTGGTGGGCGCCGGTGGTCCCGCCGGTGGGGGCCGCCAATACTACTCTTGGATTTCCATGGACGATCAGATCTACGCCACCTATCACTTGATGATGACGCCGGATTGTGAGGGTGTCTACAACCTGACCGCTCCCGAACCGGTCACGCAGAAGCAATACGCCAAGGTCCTCGGGAAAGTCTTGCGACGCCCCGCCCTCGCTCCCGCTCCAGGGTTCGCCCTCAAGTTGATGTTCGGAGAATTGGCCCAAGCCCTCGTTCTTGACGGCCAGCGAGTGCTTCCAAAGCGCCTGCAAGAAAGCGGCTATGTCTTCCGTCATGAACGACTGGAGCCGTGTTTGCGTCAGTGCTTGGGGAAGCAGAAACTGCGTTAAGTTCGCCGACACCCCGTAGGGGTGCTTTTGATAATCCGTTTGCCCATGCGGTGGCATGGCCGGTCGAGTTGCCATCCTTCTCGTCCTCGGCCTCGCGCTGCTCCACATGCCGCTGGCGAGTGCGGATAATGACCCTGCCAGCGCTAACGGGTTGACCGATGGCGTGTCGTCCAGCGGCTATGTTTGTGACCCCGACGGTTGTTCACCAAACGACAAACGAGACTACTGGAAAATTCAAGGGAAAATGGGCGACATCGTCCAAGTGACCTTTTCTGGCAGCATGAGCAATCCCGCATGGTGGTGCATCAATGACGGATGGGAAGGGACGTTCACGATGGGCTCCGTTTCGCAAAACGTCGATGACGGTTCGCCGACCGCCACCCTCTCGACGACCCTGTCAACGGCGGGTGAGATTCTCATTAAGGTGGAAGGCAAAGATTCCTGGTGTAACGACGGCTTCGATTACACGCTCACGCCTTCGATCGACAAGACCAACCGTGATTCGGATGAAGACGGGTTCGTCGACACCGAAGACGACTGCACCAACTTGGTCGGGGCCTCCACCAACGACCGCAAAGGCTGCACGGATTCCGACGGAGATGGTTGGTCCGACCCCGACAGCGGATGGGGCGTCCAAAACGGTGCAGACGCCTTTGCAAGTGAATCTTCACAATGGTTGGACTCCGATAACGACGGCTACGGTGACAACCTCGATGGCTACCAGGGTGACCACTGCCAATTCAGCCGAGGTTACTCCTCATCCGACCGCTTCGGTTGTGTTGATTCAGACGGCGATTCGTACTCTGACCCCGACCCTGGAGGATTGAACGGCTACGAAGCTTGGTTCGCTCATCCCGTTGGCCAAGCGGACGCCTTTGCTTACGATGCATCGCAGTGGAACGACACGGACGAGGACGGCTACGGTGACAACTGGGACGACCCCTCCCTCAACACCACTCGGTTTGTTTGGGGTATTGGTCAATTCGTGGACAACGCCACCCAACCCGATGCTTGCCCGTTCATTCGTGGTGGTTCCTTCTCTGACCGTTTCGGTTGCGTTGACACCGACATGGACACGTACTCGGACGGGGATGAGAATTGGACCATCGACAACGGTTCCGACGCATTCCCGCTTGAACCGACGCAATGGTTGGACACGGACCGGGACGGCTGGGGCGATAACCAAACCATCGGCGCACAGCGCATTGACGATTTCCCGTTCAACCCCACGCAGTGGCGGGACACCGACCGGGACGGCTGGGGCGATAACCAAACCTACGGTGCGACGCAAGTCGACGATTTCCCCTTCGTACCGTCTCAGTACAGGGACACGGACGGCGATGGTTACGGTGACAATCTCACCGGATTTGAGGGCGATGTGTGCATGCTTTCAACACCTGAAGAAGTGGATTCAGGTTGGATCAGTCGCTACGATCGTCTCGGTTGCCGGGACGTTGACAAAGACGGCTTCTCCGACCCAACCGATTTATGGACGGCGCATCCGGGCGGATTTGCCGATGCCTTCCCCAACGATGCTTCTCAGTGGCATGACACCGACGATGATGGTTACGGCGACAACATCGAGTACTTCGACGGCCAAACATGGCGCTCATCGTACCGACCCGACGGCTGCCGCACAACGCAAGGTGAGTCCACCTTCGACCGCTGGGGCTGTCCTGACGCTGACGGCGACGGGTGGTCCGACCCCACTTCGACATGGTTGGCCAGCCCGGGCGGCTCGGGTGATGCATGGCCCGAAGACCCCACCCAATGGCACGACATTGATGGTGATGGCCGTGGCGACAACCCACGAGGAACCACGGCTGACGTTTGTCCTTCTATAGCAGGGACCTCAGTTGGTCCTTCCTCGGGTGGCGACCGCTGGGGTTGCAAAGACACGGACGGCGACGGTTGGTCTGATTTGGGCGATGCGTTCATCCACGAGCCGACCCAGTGGCGCGATTCCGACGGTGATGGATACGGGGACAGCATGGACGGCCATCAGGGCGATGCTTGCCCGGAAACCCGCGGGACCTCGCTGCTCGACCGCTTGGGGTGCCGAGACACCGACGGTGATGGTTGGTCCGACCCGACCGAGTCTTGGCCTGCTCATCCGTTTGGTTTGGCTGACGCCTTCCCCACAGAAGCGCTCCAGTGGATGGACAGCGATCAGGACGGCTTCGGTGACCTTCCGTTGGGTGCGTTCCGCGACGATTGCCCCAACCAAGCCGGTTCTTCCGAGCGTGATCTCCAGGGATGCCCTGACCAGAACGGCGACGGCTGGTCGGACGAGTACGGTGAATTTGCTGCGGCCATCGCCATCATGGGCGAGGACCCTGCTGCCTCATGGCTCACGTACGCTGTCATGGGTGCAGGCTTCCTTTTGGGTGCGCTGGGGGCGCTATTGGTCAAAGGTTCCCGACGGCGAAAGTACTTGCTCGAGCAACTGATTCAGGACAAGGAAACCGAACTGATGAACTCCCCGGGCATCGGTGAACCGGTTCCAGCCCTCATTCCGTTGGACCAACTGCCACCGTTGCCGGAACCTCAAGGAGGTGAACACGATGGCTGAGAACCGGTGGCATGCCCTGGTGTTGGCCGTGATGATGGCTGCGTTGCTGCTTCCCGTTGGCTCGGTGAGTGCAGAAATGACAACTGAAGAGCGACTGGAGGCCGAGGGTTTGACCGTCTTGGCCTTGCGAAACGACACCATTGATTCCAACCAGGACGGTGACATCGATGCTGTTCGCGTGGTTGTGATTCTCAACTCCACCGCAGCGTCGAACGAACTCATCATCAAACTGCGAGGGTTGCACAAAGAGCGAGAGGTGCTGGAAACGCAGGAGGTCGCCTTCTCGGGTCAAACGAACATCACGGTGGTGTACGATGCGTGGTCAAAAGGTGAACATGACCTCCGCTTGGACTTCCTCGATGCCAACGGTGAATTCATCGCTTCCTATCCTCTTCCAACCTTCATGCTCACGCCAGCGCTTCAGGTGCCTCGTGTTCAATTAGCCCTTAACGCAGGAGACTCGCTCCAGACCGGCGAGTTGTGTGAAATCACACGAACCTTCGCCGACGAAACAGGTCCTCGATACGGTGAGACCGGTGTGCGAACCTTCACCGGGGCACCGTTTAGCGTTCTGGATTCCCATGAAACACTGGACTGTGCATCATGGCCTGCGGGCGATTACGAGTTGAAAGAAACGTATCGCAACGGTCTGGGCCAAACGGCCGAGAGCACGCTGAACTTCACCATCGAGAACCGTCCAGCCCCAGCGTTCAACCTTCTTCCAACCGGGCACGAAAACACCACGGAAACACCGTGCAGCGTCCGAATGGAATTGACCGATGGTCGTCCGTTGGACGGCCTCACCATGGTTTGGCGCGTCAAGGGCGACGTGGTCGAAGGTGCCAATTCCACCGTGCTTGATTGTTCCAACCTCGCTGCTGGTGCTTACCTCATCACCTTGGAGGTGCAAACGGACAAGCAGATCACGTCCACGAAAGCCATCAACCTGATTCGGCTTCCGGCCACCGATTTGACAGCGGATGAGCGGGCTTCTCTTCCCTCCACCTCGCTGGGCCCTGAGACAACAACCGAGTCCGTTGGATGGATGTCCATTGGTGTTCTCGCCCTGATCGTCTCCATCTTTGTCTTCCTCCTCCTCGTCCGAAATCCCGAACCTGAACCGCTCGAACTCCCCTCGCTTGGCCCAACGCCCCAAGTGTTGGCCGACGGTTCGCCCGATACCGAAGGCCTGCCCACCACCGTGGACGACCAAGGGATGCTCTGGCGCCAACATCCTTCCGGGGAGTTGGACTGGTGGGACCGAGAGTGGAGCGTTTGGCACCGGTGGGAGTAGATGGAGTTCGTTGAAGCATTGTTGATTGGGCTTGGTGTCCTTGTCGGTGCCGTTTTGCTGCGTTTGTTGTACGTTTGGAACACGCGAATCCGTCCCCTCCAACCCTCGTTGGATTTGGAATGGGCGGCTGATTGTCAACACCTGACCACCGCCCAGGTTGACGGTTCAGCCATCACGTTTCAGATGGTTCGGAACTTCACGTGGCGCACCACCAAGGACCGCGATGAGGACTGGGTGGATGAGGTGAAGGTCGACGCTGAAGATCTAGCAGCTGTTTGGTTCATGGTTGATCATTTCCACTCCATCAATGGATTGGCTCACACCTACCTGACGTTCGAATTTGGAAGCGGAACATGCCTTTCCTTCTCCTTTGAATCACGACGAGAGAAAGGCGAGCGCTACCATCCATGGGACGGTTTGTGGCGAGCCTACGAACTCTACCTCCTGGTTGGGTTTGAGCGGGACGTGACTGGTCTGCGAACCCACGGTCGTCGCAACCGAGATTACATGTTTCGCGCCAACACGCCGCATGAGAAAAACAAGGAACTTCTCTTCGCCATGATTGACAAACTGAACGATCTTGCCGTGAACCCCGAATGGTACCACTCCTTGCTGACGACCTGCAACACCTCCATCGTGCAAATTGTCAATCAAGTCACGCCCGGTCGAATTCCGTTCCTCTGGCGCAATTTCCTGCCCGGCTATACCCCGAAGGCAGCGTACAAGCTCCAACTCATCGAGGATTGGGGTGGTTTTGAGGACACCCTTCGCAAGGCGAGGATTGACGAAAAAGCACAGGACTGGGACGGCGAGGAGGACTACTCGGCTATGCTTCGCTCGTTCCTTCCGCCAGCGCGGTGAGCGGCTTCATGAGCATCAGACGCCCTTCGCTGTAGGAGAGGTGAACGACGCGTTCCACGGCCACGTTGTGAAGACCTCTCGAACCCATCTCCAATCTGCCATCCTCGAGGGGAAACGATGCGCCCTTGAGTTGCACGCCAGTGGCTGCAGGCAACGCAAACAGGGAGAATTCAGCCTCTTGGCCAAGTTCTATAGAATAATTGACGTTGGGTTGAAGGAACCGATAAACATGGCCGGGAGCAATGCACGTGATCTCAAGTGAAGAAGCGGCGCAGGAGAGCAGGTTTGCCCACTCCTGTTGAGGATCGCCGCCGGTGGCGCCCATCACCGTGCAAGCATCGGCACCCAACGCTTCGAGGTAGGCGAGTCCTTTGCTGAGGTCGTTGTCGTCTTGCGAAGGGCGTTCGACAACCGTTCCTTCTCGGTCAAGAAAGGGAGCAAGAGCCTCTGGTTTGATGCTGTCCATGTCGCCCAAGAGCACATCGGCGTGCAGGTCAAGTTCTTCACAACGAGCCAACGCCCCGTCGAGGGCGATGACCTGGCCGGCCTGACTGGCCAGCAACTGAACCACCTCGGGTGAAGGCCAGGTTCCACAGGCCACCAAGAGGGCATGAGGGTCGGCCATGGATGTTCGTGAGCGTTGCACCTTCTCAACTCAGCGGTTGATGCATGAGTTCGATGTTGACCCCCTACGGGGGTCAGCCACAGGTGAACAATGATTTTCAAGGTCGCCGGCTGTGCTAACCTTATGGCGGCCAACGATTTTCAGAACAAAGGAGGCAAAAGCATCAGCCTCGTTGTGCTTTTTCTTCTGTCGCTACTCTCCCCTCTCCTGATGAATCCAGCCGATGCTCCATCGTTGGATGAGGCCGGAGAGATCGGTTTCAGTGGCCCATTTACGCAGGCTTCGGGCTACGGTCATGACCTCGCTGGTTCCGCCATCGACGTTGACGGGTTGGTAGGGGCCACGGTTCGAGAGGAATCCATGCTCGACCTGTGGCAGACGGAAGGGCTGAACGTTTCCTTCGGTGAACTCCACGGCACCCCCGACATGAAACTCACGCGCCACAACAAGGCCCACCTTTGCTGGAGCACTCAAGAGGGCACCGTTCGAACCGCTGTCTACCGGCCAACAGGCACTTGGACCACCAGTCTGGTTGACACCGTGGGTACCTCCAACGCCTCTGACCTGGTGGATTGTGCCATTGGCATCACTGCCAACGAGTTGCAGCGGGTCCTCTACGCCGACGGCGATGACCTGAAGATGGGCCGCTATGCAATGCAGAGTGCAACCTACTACGACGGCCCCCGCTGGCACACGCGCACCATCATGGAGGACGTATCACCAACTCATCTTGCGCTTGACATTACGTCAGAAGGACTGGAATGGGGGTTGATGCGAACGGCCACCGGTGCGCTTCACCAAGTGAATTTCAGCGGTGCCTATTGGACCAACTACCTTCTGGATGAAGGGCCCGTGGGGGAGAAGTTTCAACTTCAACTCGACGAGGACGGCGTCGCCCACGTTCTCTACTCGCTGAACGCCACCGGTGAGGTCGTGTTGCTCCGCATTGACGGCATGGAGCACGACCGGCGCCTCCTGCTTCAGGACGACGATCTCGCCGATGTGCTCGGCATGGACCTTGATGCTAACAACATCGAACAAGTGGCCACCGCCACCCAGAGCGGATCCACCTTTTCGGTCAACCTCATTCGTTCGCTGGCAGGCCAAGACACCGGCCGGGTGAACCCTGTACCATCAACGGCCCTGGAAGGCGAGGATGACGAGGATGAGGGGTTGATGTTGATGGGCGACCTGAACGCAGACGGCTTTGACGACCTGGTGATTTCCACGCCTACTGCCGATGTGGTTTCCATGATCGATAACGGGCGGGTGTCCGTCCACTACGGCTCAACGACAGGACTCTCCGACCTTCCCGACATGATTTACGCCGGCGCCTCCGACGGTGCGCATTACGGCGCAGGCATGGACCTTGGCGACTTCAACAACGACGGCATCATCGATTTGGCCGTTGGTTCGCCCGGATGGGCACCGGCTGGTGATGAAGAGGTTCGGCACGGTTTGGTTCACGTTTTCCTGGGCAATGCCTCCGGACTTTCACCCTCGCCGTGGGTCAACCTTACGGGTGCCTCCAACGAATCCCTTGGGAGCGCTGTCGCAGCCCTCCATCACACGGGAAGCGGTGACAGCCTCGCAGCCACGGCTCGCAACTACACGTTTGAAGTGAGCGCTACGCAAACCGACGCCGGGAAGGTCAACCTCTACACCGGCAACGAGAGCGGCTTGTTTTCTTCGCGAAACTTGACCCAAACCGAGAACGGTGGTCTGTTTGGGCGCTCGCTCGAAGCTTGCGACGTTAACAACGACGGCCACGATGAACTCATCGTTGGCAACACCGGAGATTACAGCAAATCAACCACGTTTTCATCGATCGAGTACTTTTTCGGGTCGTCATCGGGCTACAACGGCACGGCTGACCACACCTTGGCGTCCATCGTTTCTGGGAGGCTGTTTGGCTTCAACATCGCTTGCGTCGGCGACCTGAACGGCGACGGGTTTGACGAACACATCATTTCAGAACCCTTCAACTCCACCGATGGAGCCTTCGGCGCTGGAACCTTGTGGCTCTTTGAGGGCACCAACGCTCCGCTTCCCGGTGAGGCCGATTGGCGTTACTGGCCGCCGGCCAACAGCCGAATCGGCGAGTCGATGGTCGCTGCCGGCGACATCAACGAAGACGGCTACGGGGACGTGTACATTTCCAGTCGTATGGGGAACGCTGCAGGTCGCGTGGAGATCTTCCTTGGCTCACCTACGGGCATCAGCGACGACCGGCAACTCCTCGCTGAAGGGAACAGCAGCGAACACCTTGGCTTCCGGATGGCAGCGGGTGGTGACATCAACGGCGACGGTTTGAGCGACCTTTTCTATTCCATGCGTTCTCAAGAACGAGGTGATGCGTTTGGTCTCACCTACCTGGTGGTGAGCGAGCAGGATTGGGAATCCATTTCATTCGAGCGTCAAGGAACCGTTACCGATGTTCAACTCGGAACGGCGGGGCGAGGCGAGACCAGCATCGTCTACACGCATGCTGATGCGCTGCGCCTACACGTGTCGAAACTCGAGCACATGAACGACGGCACCCCCGGCGGGCAATGGGTCGATCAGACGCTGACCAGCCTCAACACCAGCCACCTCGGTGTGGCCTTTGACGTGCGTTCCTCCGGCCAACCTGTGGTCGTGATGGAGAACACCTCTGCGATGATGCTGGCATCCACCACCTCCATGACCGCCCTTGAACAAGCGGTGGCCACCACCGGGACGATGGGTCAATGGTTGGGCTCGACCATCACGCAAGACTACAAGCAAGTTATTGCTTACACCTCTGGCGTCGGCAATCAAATCTTCGCGGGAACCCAAACCTCAACCGGCTGGTCTTCGGAACTCGTTCGCACGGGAGCCGACCTTTCGCAGGCCATCGACGTCAACGTCGACAGCCTCAACACCCCGCATTTGGTGTACCGACTCACCGGCACCAACCAACTCGAGATGGCCGTTGGCGGTTCAAGCTGGTCCTTGACGGCGCTAGGCGCCCCAGGCGAGGCCTTGTCTCAACAGCACCCTGCCTTGGTGCTCGACAACGATTCCGTGGCCGTCGGCCTTGTGGCTTCCAACGGTTCGGGAACGAACCTGGAGGTGTGGATTCACGACGGAACCAGCCTGTTCAAGCACACCATCGCCAACCACAGCGAATTGACGAGCGAATTGGGGTTGGCCGTTTTGGACAATGGCTCGTTACTCCTGGCCTCGTTGACCAACGATGGTACCTTGCGGGTGTTCGAGCAGTGGCCGGGTGCGAACACATGGGTTGAGCACACGGTGCCTCAGCCAAGCGGGACAGTCAGCGAATACCGTCTCGACCTCAAGGGCGGGGGCTCGCCCTTGCTTGCAGTCCGTGCCAACGCCATCTCCTCCATCCTCGGCCTCAACGAAACGGGTGTGTGGGTCTCTCTTGCAGAACGACCAGCAGCGGCCGTTAACGGGGCGTGGGATGTCCATTACGATGGGGATCATGTGCTCTTGATGACCAGCGACCCCGTCTCCAACCACCTCGTCTTCAACAGCGTTGAACTCAACAGCACCATGGGTGAATCCAATCCGTGGATGTCGGTTCGCTTTGGGGACATCACCACCAACCATCGCGTCCACTCTGAGGTGGACGACAACGGAACGATCCACATGGCCTACTGGGACGAAGTGAACGACGACGTCATCATGCTCCGTCTTTATCGGGACGCAGATCGGGACCTTGTGTTCGACCTCATCGATGGTCTGCCTCACGTGGGCGACCAGTGGATGAACAGCGATAGTGACGCCTACGGGGACAACCCGCTCGGGCCGATTCCCGATGCTTGCCCGACCGATACGGGTTCCTCCTCCTTCATTTTCCAAGGATGCGATGATTTCGATACCGACGGCTACCGTGATGACATCGACGGTTGTGACGACGAAGGTGGCACCTCGTGGATTGATCGGTTCGGTTGCGAAGACCTCGACCAAGACGGGTGGTCCGACAACGATGCCTCGTACTTTGACGGTGACGTGTTCAAGAGCAACTGGAAGCAAGCCCTTGACACCGATGGAGACGGCTTTGGCGATAACCACGGTGTGGACTGCTGTGCCGTCCCTGTGTTCGACCCCAACGCTGGCCCCGGCGACCTCTTCCCCTACATTGCCTCGCAATACACCGACTACGACGGCGATGGCTACGGCGACAACGACACCGATACCGTGTACGGCGATTATTGCCCGTGGGATTACGGTACGTCCTACCGAGACCGCAACGGGTGCCTCGACACCGACGGCGACGGATCGAGTGACCCCTCTAAAGAGGGGACGATTTTCGAGTGGAACGCTACGGTCCACGGGGCCGATGTCTGGCCGTTTGACCCTACGCAGTGGCAAGACACCGACGGCGATGGCTACGGCGACAACCAATCCGAGAACGCCACGAACCCTGACCGATTCCCGATGCGAATCGCAGCGGCGAACGACACGGACGACGACGGGTATGCCGACAACTGGACCGAGTACTACAACGGCTCCAACGCTCAAGGCATCTTCATCGATGCCTGCCCGACCGAATGGGGCAATTCAACCCGTCGAAATTTGACGGTCTATGCGTACGGCTGTCCGGACGCCGACGGCGACGGCTACACCGACGCTTATGTCTTCGATGTTGACCCGGACACAGGGCTTCGTATCAACGAACTCGGAGACGCCTTCCCCTACGAAAAGACGCAGTCAAAAGACAGGGATGGAGACGGCTTTGGCGATAACCCGATTGGTGTCGATGGTGATCAGTGCATCGATGTACCCGGTGTGTTCAACGGAACGGATGGTGTAGGTTGCCGCGTGATCGACATCAACGACGATGACGGTGACGGTCTCATCAACGAGTTGGATTTGATTTGTCCCAACACGCCGCTTGGCGAGCAGGTCAACGAAGAGGGTTGTTCGCAGTCCGAGCTTGACGACGACGAGGACGGCGTGAAGAACAACGTCGATGCTTGCCCTGACACCGTATCGGGCGCCACCGTTGATGCGCAAGGCTGCAGCGACGAACAGCGCAATTCCGACTCGGACGGGGACGGTTTGAACGACCCCGATGACAACTGTCCCAACACCGCTGAAGGCATGGAGGTCGACGAGAACGGATGTTCCCAAGCTCAGCGAGACAGCGACGGAGACGGCCTTTCCGATCTCGATGACGCCTGCGATGACACGCCACCAGGCTTCCCCATTCTTGCCAACGGTTGCACCGATGAAAGCGCTCTTGACACCGACCTCGACGGCGACGGCTACAGCGGTGTCTACACCTACGACATCGACCCCATCACCGGGCTGCACGTGAACCAGACCGGCGATGCGTTCCCCAGCGATGCTACGCAGTGGTTTGACCAAGACGGCGATGGCTACGGCGACAACCCCTCGCCTGCCAACAACGCTGACGACTGCCCCACAGAAACGGGGACTTCGTACATCGATTTCCTTGGATGCTATGACGACGGTGACGGTTACCGGGATGAGAACGAGCCCGAGGCCCTCCGTGGCGACCCCACCCAATGGCGCGACTCGGATTTCGACGGCTACGGCGACAACTGGGGCGACCCAGCTTGGAACGCTACACGCGACCCCTCATGGCCGGGCCAATTTGTCGCCGGTGCCACCAATGCAGATTTCTGTCCAAAAACCACACCTGGCCTCCAGGTGGACGACGAAGGATGTCACATCTCCGAGCGAGACAGCGATCTCGACGGCGTGATGGACGACGCTGACAACTGTCCCAACGAACCTAAGGGCGTTGACGGCTACGACGACGGATGCCCCTATGTCCCACTGTCTGGTGATGGCGAAGAGGGCTTGCTCGGTGTGGATGCAGGGACCATCATGCTCGCCCTTGGCGGCCTCGGTGGATTGCTGATTGTGAGCCTCTTGGTCGTAAGGTTGTTGCGCCGTGAAGACGATGATGATGACGATGATGAGTACGACGATTTCTACGATGATGATGAGGAAGAGGAGAGCATTCTCGATAAGATGGACAAGGCGGCAGCGACGCCACTCCGTTCTCGACCAACACCTCAGCGGGCATCGTCGCCTGCTGCCGAGAAGGGTCCCAGCGGACCGGCACCAAGTCGGCAGACGCCAACGCGTCAAGCCGGGCCTCCCGGTCGTGCACCTGGCGGTCCACCTCGTGGTGGCGGCGGTCCTCCAGGGCGCGGTCCGAGCAAGAAACCATCACCCAGTAAGGCCACAACCCCTCAAAAGGCTGCCAAAAAGAAGGTCGTTGCTGAGGACGAGGAACCCGGAAAGAAGGTTCGAAAAGCGAAAATCAGCGTTGACATGTCAATCTTCGAGGACTGGCAGGCCGACGATCGTGAGGCCGCCGTTGATTGGGTGGTTGGTGCGTTTGCTGACGGTGATCAGGAACGAACCGTGCTGATGCAACTCCAAGAAACGGGTTGGACCGCCGAGCAATCCCGAGCGATTTGTAACCTGGCGAAAAACAACCGAGGTTGAGTCCCTTCATGAGGGCTTAAATGGGAAGCGACGGTGGCCGGGAAAGGAGGAGAGGAAATGTCAGACGAGACAGGAGCATCTCCCCAAGGCATCGAAGTGGACGATGCTGCGGCGTACTTTGGTGTGACCGAATCCAGTGACGTTCTCCATGCCATGATGGCCATGCCCCGCGAGCAAGCCATGATTCAGTTCTTTGAATTGCTCTCGGACATCGTGCTTCGCCCAGGCGACTTTGATTTCGAAGCCGCCAGCGAGCGCATGCAGTGCGAGGGTGGAGAAATCTACTACCTCGTGGCGGGCCACCTCGGCCTCATGAGCATGCCCGACCCGCTGCTTCAGGCGCTCGGCATGCCCGATTCCGCCGGTGAAACCGCTTCGCCCGCTGATGGTATTGGGGAAGGAGATCGTGCCGCCCTCGAGCGTTTGGCCGACCCGATGCGCATGATGAAACTCTTTGCCGTGGCGTTCCAAACCGGCTCGAAGGACGAGGTCGTGAAGTACATGACGGGCTTTGAAGGCTACCTCAACAACGTGAGCGGTTCGGTCGCCGCCCTTGTCGCCATCAACCAAGAGTTGGATGCGGCGTTGGATGTCGCCGGCCACGTGCTTCCCATTGCCACACTGGCCAGCGGTGCGGCCGCTGCAGCGACCGTTGAGGTCCCAGAAACCACATCGTTGCCCGAACCTGTTCCCGAGTCAGCACCGGCTACCGTGGAAGCAGTGCCAGCCCTCTCAGCGGTTCCTGCTGAACCCACCGGTGTTCCTTTGCCAACGGCAGCCCAGCCTGAACCGGCCTCAGCGCCTGCCTCCGAGCCCGTCGTTCCGCTCCCCGCCAGTACCGTCGCTCTTCCCGATGTCGTTCCGATGGAGGTCGAAGAACCGACCATCAATGTCGAGAGTGAAAAGCAGGTCGCCAAGGCCACACAAGATGCCTTTTCTGGTGCGTTCAGCTCCGAATTGATTCCCGAGCCTGAACCTGTGTCCGAAGCCGCTCCAACGCCCGACACGCCCGAAACGGCCGTTCCCGTCGCTGAGGAAGAGCCGGAGTTTGTCAGCGCTGCCGAGCACTTCATCGCCGCCGATGAGGATGGAAGCGGTGCCCTCGACGTTGAGGAATTGGCCCAAGCCACCGGCACCAGCCTTGAAGAGGCGGCCGAACTCCATGCCGAGGCCGACACCGACGGTGACGGGGTCGTCACCCTGTCCGAATTCATCGCCTCGCCAGCGGCAGAGAAAACAGCGAGCCTACCCAAACCTGTGGCGCCCGTTCGGCGGCCGCTCGGCCAGGGTGCTGCACAAGCACAACCTCAGCCTGCACCGGTTCAGCAACCTCCGCAACCACCCCAACCTCAGCCCTGGCAACAACAACAGCAGCAACAGCAACAGGGCTGGCCTGGCCAACAACCGCAGCAAGGGTGGCCTCAACAACCTCCTCAACAACAAGGCTGGCCACGCCCGCAAGCACCGTTGGTTCAACCGACCATCCGCTCAGGCGTTCACTGCCGTGGTTGCGGCATTGGACTCGATCCCTACTGGCGATTCTGTCCGGTGTGCGGTCAGCAGAACTTGGGGTACTGACGATTGGTCAGTACGCCACAAAGGTCCCCTCTTCGAAGAGGACGGTCTCGTCAAGCCAGACACTGGGCGCTCGTAAAACGCCAGGAATTTGGATGCCAACCGCCGCCGAACCACCCAGCGTGGTGTTGTCCCCGATGGAGAAGTAGGCCGTTCCGAGTTTCTTCTCGTCTTCCAGCACGTTCCCTGCGAGGCGTGCATTGGGGTTCATGCCGAAGCCAAATTCTGCGATGGTCCAGACGTTTTCCTGATCCTTCGCCTTGAGTCGTTTGGCGGCTTCTCCGAAGGTCTGTCGGATTTGCGCTGCCACCGTGCCACCTTTGACATCGACCACCAAACCGTTCTCAATCTGCAGGACCACGGGCTCGTCGACCAGCGCAGAATCCCACGAACCGTCGATCACAACGGTTCCGTTCATCGTCCCTTCACGTGGTAGGGTGAAGATCTTCCCTGCGGGAAGGTTGGTGAGCATTCTGGGACGATTGCAGATGCCGTTGTCGTCCAGTTTCCACTCCCGCCAGTTGACCTCAAAGGTCACGTTGGTGCCGGTGTCGGATTTGACGTTAACAATGCGCTTGCGGCGGAGGAGATTGTTCATCTCACCAATGTTCTTCTTGATGATGTTAAAGTCGGCGGACATCCCGCCTTCGGTGAACATCTCGACGGTCATACCTGGCATGGTGGCCACCCTTGAACCGTCCTTGATGGCTTGGCGCACAGCTCGGGTGTGGGTCAGAGAATAGCGCGTCGGTGCGATGACCACTTGCTGCTGCCGCATGAGGTTGGCCACCGGCGTGGGTGGTTCCTCGCCGTGATGACGGCCTTTGGGCATCACAACGAGCAGAACTCGGTCGGACCGGAGGCTGGCGGCGTCATGAAGCGCTTGGCCCACCTGTGTCGTGGTGGGATCGCACACGATGAGAATGTTCTCACCTCGCCTTACATCCATGCAGGTGTCAATGACAGTGCGGGCACTTCGAGCCATTTTTTCGCTGAGATCCAGGTCGTCTTCTTCCTCATCCCCGTCAGTGATCTGGGGGGCCGGTTCTTCCTCTTCGACCAGCCCTTCGGCTTCGTCCATGATGTCCTCGATGTCCTGGTCAACCGGTTCATCATCGTCCTTCTCCGAACCTTTTCGGCGAAACGGGAGGACCATGATGTTCGTACCGTTCAAATGTTCTTGAATGTGTGCATATTTCTATCGCTTCGCCATTCAATGTTGTCGTCTGTCTCGGGGGGAGTGTTGAAGAAGCACGGGGCGTTGAAACCGCTCATGGAAGCCTATGATGAGTTCATTCAACGCGTGAAAGACATCCACCGACTTGGTGCGCTGCAGGGTCATCTCGGTTGGGACCAGGAGGTGCTCATGCCCACCAAAGGTGCTGCATCCCGTGGTGAAATGATGGCCTGGCTGGCCGGGAAGCGACATGAGCAACTCACCGATGGGCGGATGGGCGAACTCCTCGACCTCCTCGAATCGATGACGCTCGACGCCGACCAGGCTGCCAACGTCCGTGAGATGCGCCGTTCGTACGACCAAGCGATCTGTTTGCCAAAGGCGTTCGTCGAATCCTTTGCCCAAGCACGGTCCGAAGCACTCGTGGCCTGGCAGTCCGCTCGGGAAGCCTCCGACTTTGAAGCGTTCAAGCCCGCGCTGACCAACCTCATTGACCTCACAAAACAAAAAATCGAGTTGCTTGGCGTCTCCTCAACACCTTACGACGTGTTGCTCGATGAATATGAGGTGGGCATGACCGTCGAAGACTACGACCCGTTGTTTGCAGGCCTCCGAGAGCGCCTGGTACCGCTTCTTCAGGCCATCACACAGGCTCAAGAAACCAGCGATGAACCGGTCCTTCCCACCGACGTTGTCTTTGCTGTTGAGGCTCAGAAGGCGTTTTGTGAAGCCGTATCCAACCACATGGGCTTTGATTTCGAGGCAGGGAGAATGGACGCCTCAACCCATCCCTTTTCCGCAGGATTGTGGCCGGGCGATACGAGGTTTACCACTCGGTTTGACGAGAAGGATCCGTTCTCCTGCCTGTATGCAGTCATGCACGAAACGGGCCACGCGCTGTACGAACAGGGGCTCGACCACGACCACCGCTACACACCTCGTGGTGCTGCTGTTTCGCTTGGCGTCCATGAATCTCAAAGCCGATTTTGGGAAAATCAAATCGGTCGAACACCCGCCTTCTGGAAGGTTGTCCTTCCGTGGTTCCGTTCGGCCTTCCCCGATGCCCCTGAAGTTGACGAGCACACCCTGAACCGATTGGCCAACCGAGTCGAAAAAGGGTTTATCCGAGTTGAGGCGGATGAAGTCACTTACAACTTGCATGTGATGCTACGCTATGAAATTGAGAAACAATTGTTCAACGGCGACCTCGAAGTGGATGACCTCCCGGCCGCATGGAACACCATGTTCAAGGCATGGTTTGATGTTGAGGTACCCGAAGACCGATTGGGCTGCCTCCAAGACATTCACTGGTCCATGGGTGCCTTCGGATATTTCCCAACGTACACCCTTGGCAACCTGTACGCTGCACAGTTGCTGGAGGCCATGGCTGCTGACTTGGGCGACATCGATGAACTCGTCGCATCAGGAAACTGGAAGCCCATGCTGACCTGGCTTCGCCCCCGGATTCACGAGCGTGGCAGTCAGGTTTCACCGGCCCAACTGATCGAGGACGCCACCGGTTCTCCGCCGAGCCCCGAGCCGTTTTTGAGGTACGTTGAGCGAAAGTACGGCGAACTCTACCAACTCTAAGACCATGGGGTCATGATGAGCGGGGTGCCCACGGCACCGGGCTCGACCAGCACACGTCCCTTGGGCCCTGTTTCGGGTGATCGTTCAAACACCGGCACACCAGCAACCACGGTCACTTGCGTCCAGCCCACCAAGTCGCGCCCGTTGAACGGGCTCCACCCAACCCGCGTCCACGTCTGGGCGTCCTCAACGGCTCGGACGGTGTCCAAGTCAACGAGGATGACGTCGCCATCCATGCCTTCCTCCAAGCGCCCTTTGCCGACCATGTTGAAACAGTCGGCCACGTTGGTGGACATCCACTTCACCACGTCTTCAATCGAGCAGAGTCCTGCTTTTGCATGGGTGAGCATCACGGCGAGGGAGGTTTCGACGCCCGGCATGCCGCTGGGAGCCGATGGGAAGCCGAGGGCTTTTGCCTCAAGCGTGTGAGGGGCATGGTCGGTGGCGATGCACTGGATGGTGCCGGCCTTCAACTGCATCCAGAGTGTCTCCCGGTCCTTGGCGTACCGAACGGGGGGGTTCATTTGCAGTCGAGTGCCTTCTCGGGCCACGTCGGTTTCATCGAAGGTTAGGTGTTGAGGTAGGGTCTCAGTGGTGATGATGGCGCCCTCGCCTGTAGCCGTTGAAGGAAGCATCGTGATGCCATTCAACCAGTCGGCCTCGATGCCGCTCGTGAGGTGGAGAACGTGCAGGCGGTGGCCTGAGGCTTGTGCGAGTTCAACCGCCAGTTGCGTGGCGATGAGGGCGGTGATATCGTCTCGCCATTCGGCGTGCGCTGCAATGTCGGTCCGGCCTTCAATGAGTTCTCTTCGATCGTCCATCCGCTTTTCATCCTCAGCGTGGACGGCGATGAGCCCGCCCGTGCCGTTGAAAATGCGCTCGAGCGCCTCACGTTCGTTCACCAGCAGCGTACCTGTGGAGGACCCCATGAAGATCTTGATGCCGCAAATGCCGGGGATGGCGATGGGGGCGTCGGGGGTGCCAACGGCGTCCTGCAGGTCGCTGACGTTGTCGGGGGTGGCGCCGATGAAGAACCCGTAATTGTTGACGCACTTTTCTGAGGCGGTCTTTAGTTTGGATTTCATCCCTTCCAGCGTCGTGATGGAGGGCTTGTTGTTGGGCATGTCAAGAAACGAGGTGATGCCGCCGCTCACGGCCGCTGCGGAACCAGAACCGAGATCCTCCTTTTCCGGCTGACCGGGATCCCTGAAGTGGACTTGAGGGTCGATCATGCCGGGCATCAAGTAGAGTCCTGTTCCGTCGACAAACAGCTCGTCATCCATCGGCTCAAGTGTTTCACCGAGGGCGATTTTCTCAATGAGTCCGCCTCGGATTCTCAAATCACCAACACCGGTTTCACCGGGGAGGACCATCGTTGCGCCGTGAATCAGGATGTTGCCGGTCATGTTGCTCTCTCATGCAAAGGAGCGGTGTTCGGCTCATGAACATGATGTGGGGGTCAACAGCCGTTTAGCGGCGGGCAGCGGGCGGACGGAACGCATCGCAGACGCTGGCGTCCATGTCCATGTACGGCCCGCCCATCAGGTCAACGCAGTACGGAACCGCTTTCCATACCTCATCGATGGTTTCACGAATGGACTTCGGTCGTCCGGGGAGGTTGAAGATGAGGCTCTGCCCTCGTAACCCACCAACTTGTCGGGAGAGGATGGCGGTCGGGACGTACTTCAGTGAGATGGCTCGCATTTGTTCGCCGAATCCAGGCATCATGCGGTCACACACCGCCTCGGTGGCTTCAGGCGTGATGTCCCTTTGGGCTGGCCCGGTGCCGCCCGTGGTGACCACCACGCTGCACTGCTCCTTGTCCGCCAGATCAATCAGCGCTGCTTCCACGGCGTTACGTTCGTCGGGAACGCATCGATAAACGGCTTTCCACGGGCTTTGGATGGCGTCTTGGAAGAAGGCCAAGATGGCAGGTCCTCCCTCGTCCTTGTACTCGCCTCGGCTGGCCCGGTCGCTGACGGTGACGATACCGAGCCGAACGGAGTCGCCAACGTGGCCGTCGCGGCCTTGAAACGACGTGATGGTCTCCATGCGCTCACCTACTGGTCGCCGTATTTGGCGATGATGTCGGCGTGGAAGTTGTCCAGCAGTGTGTCCTCAAACAACTCGGTCTGACGGCGCATTTTCGTTGAGCGGATGTGAAGAACAGCCATGAGGATGAAGACACCGATGACCAGGGGGATGAAGACTTCAAGCTTGTACTGGTGCATGAATTTCACGATGCCCTCGGCTGTGTAAGCCCACGTGACCGAAGCGATGGATCCACCGATGAGGGTCGCGAGAAGCACTCGCATGAACTGCATGCGGGACAGGAGACCAAGCATGGCACCGACCAGGACGCCAGAGGCCATGAACGGAATCCAGACAAAGAAAATCAGGCCCCAGAAACCCCACTTGTTGATCATTTCACGCTTCTCGTTGGCCATGTATTCCACGGTTGAGAGCGTGTCGCCGAGGAATTTCGTTTGGAGTACACGGCCGCCGAGCCCGTCCTGCTTGGCCACGGCCACGATGCGCTCGTCGTCGGTTTGTGAACGGCGTTCAACGCGTCCTGCACCCGAGCGGTCGGCCAGTGTAGAAACTTCGTTGCGCGTCTTGACGACCAGTTCCTGGGCACCGAGGAGGTCTTCGTTTCGCTCGTGGATGAACCGGTAGAGTTCGTCCTTGATCTGGGTCGAGGTTTTGTTGAATCGCAACCAGGCAAAGCGCTGCGTGGGCCGGAACAAAACGGAAACGAAGACCACACGGTCGTCGCTGGTGACAACGGCTCCGGTCATTTCAACATCTGAACGTCGGGTGAAAAACAAATCGAGGCTGTCTCGGACATCGTCTTCAATGCGGGAGAGCGAGTGGAGCTCCGAGAAGAAACTCGAGTAGTCCTGTTGCTCGACGTTGAGGTCGGCTTCCTCTCCGCGAGCTCCGATGCCAACGCCCGAGTCAAAGTCGATGTTCGCTCCGTCACCAATCGCCCTGACGTTGAGTTGAACTGGTTTGTACACGCGGAAGATGGCGAACTCTTCCAGCAGGTTGCGAAGGAGTTCTGCACGGACTTCTGCGCCGTCAGAAAGGGTGTTTTCGGTGTTCTTGTAGGCGACCATGATGTCAATCGAGAGTTCTCTGACTTCGGTTTTGAACAGGTCGTCGTCCACGTCGATGGAGAGCTGGTCGCTCACATTGTAGACGGTGTCCTCGACCAGCCGGTTGATGTGGGCGCGGGAGAGAATGTCGTCCGCTTCTTGGTGGTAGATTTTGTACATCACCGGGTAAATGATGAGAAGCGTGATCAGGGAAAGCGAGAGGGAGATGAAGGCCATCCACCAAGCTGGAATGCCGGCCGCACCACCGGTCAACATAGCGGTTTCGCGGCCACCGCCCAACTCGGCGCCCATCAGGATGTAGCCCCAATCGCCGAGGTCTTGCACCGTCCAGCAGGAGCGAGGTCCAGCGTCCTCAATCCGAACCTCAGAGTGTTCGTCATCGTTGACAAACGGAAGGAAAGCGAGGGCCTCCTTTGTGATGTCATGTTCAAACTCCACGCTCTTGGAAATCGTCTCCATGACTACGTTAGAGGAGGTATCACGGTCTTCGTAAACGGTCACTTTGAATTCAAGTTCATAGTGGCCTTCGGGGAGTTCAGAATACGGGGCTTTGAAGTACGCTCGTCCGTTGCTACTGTCGGCTTTGTTGATCGTGCGTACCGTTTCGTTGGACCCGTAGGATTCCTCCACCAGTGCCTTGGTTTCATCGTTAATGTGGGTATAGAACGTGTAATTGAGGTAGGCTTCCCCGTTGGGCAGGTTGTGGCCGGCAATGGAAAACAACTCCTGGTCGGGGTCGGGGAAGATGTTGAGCCAGGGTTCCTCGGTGATTTCGGTGCATTCGTCGCCGATGTCGAGGAAGGTGGTCGAGGCTGTGTGGTCAAGAGCGGTTGAGTTTCCCAGCATGCCTGAAGACATGGAAAAGAGCAGCAGTGCGAACAGGATGCCGTAAGCGACGCCGCCTAGAAGGACGAAATCCTCAATCTTCGAGAGGAACATCCGGCCGCCGCCTTGTCGACGTTGCCGAATTTCCTGCAATTCTTTGCTCTCACGGTCCTTGGCCTTGGCATGGTCGTCGTGCGAGTCGTTGGCGTCGAATGGGGAGGCCTCGTCCTTCGCCATGAAGTTGCATACCCGCTCCAGTTCAAGAATGCTACTCTGTAGGTCGACGGCTTTCTAAGCCACGACAAACATTCTATAGAATCCATGGTTCTCGGCAGCTTCGCTGTTTAGGAGCGACGGTTGGTGGGTCAGGCCGGACTTGAACCAGCGACCTCGGCATCTTCAGTGCCGCGCTCTCCCAACTAAGCTACTGACCCGTGCAAAGTTGGCGAGTCCCCTCGCCATATCAAGGCTTCCGATGTGTTCGGTCGGCTCACAACCGCCACAACGGTTCATTGCGCCCCGTCGAGCGTCGAGGCTTGGAAGGCGAACAAAGTCTCCAGTCCGGCATCAGCACCGCTCAGCAAGGCACTCAATTCGTCCGCCGAGAAGGTTGATTCTTCTCCGGTTCCCTGAACCTCAACATAGCGCCCATCGTTGGTTTTAATGACGTTCATGTCCACATCAGCGTTGGAATCAAGCACATAATCGAGGTCGAGGTAGACCTCGCCGTCGATCAACCCAACCGATACAGCCGCCAAATCATGGGGCAGGACAGCCTGTTCGTGGTGTGACCGTTCAATCTCCGAAAGAACGGGGGGCGTCCAGCCGTCTTTGCGCTGCTCAAAGGTCGGGCGCAAATCGAT
>CAXRAL010000050.1:0-2010 GCA_964228815.1 Candidatus Poseidoniaceae archaeon | reverse complement strand
CCGATATCCGCTCTTCAATTCGGGCGCTGTTGTCCTTCCAGTGCTCCGGGACGTCCAACTCCAACGCCGCCACCAACTTGTGCCACTGGTTCTCGGTGCCCACGCCGATGGCGAACCATCCGTCGCTCGCTTCAAAGGCCTTGTAGGGCACGAGGTTGGGGTGCGCGCTGCCCATGCGACCCGGTGTGATACCGGCCAGCGCATTGTGCCCCTGGTTCACGAGCGAGGCCAGCGCTGTGTCCCACAGCGAGATGTCGATGCGAGCTCCCTTGCCGGTCTTCTCACGATGGTAGAGGGCGGCGAGGATGGAGGACACGGCGTTCATCCCGGTCATGACGTCAATCCACGCCACACCGACTTTGGCCGGACCGCCATCAGCATCACCGGTGATCGACATGATGCCGCTTCGGGCCTGCATCGTTAGGTCGAACGCCACTTCGTCTCGCCGAGGACCGTCTTGGCCGTAGCCGGAGATGCTGCACACGATGGTGTCCTCGGGCACCTCGCCGACGATGGCGTCAAAAGTCCCGGGTTTGAAATTCTCAACGACGACATCAGCGTAGGCGACCAAGGCTCTGATGCGCTCCTGTTCTTCCTTGATGTTCACCGTCTCAATGCGCTTGCCACGGTTACACGACAGGAAGTACGAGGCGACCTCTTCACCGTCAAAGCCCGTCTGAAACGGCGGACCCCACGAGCGGGTATCATCGCCCCAAGGTGCTTCGAGCTTGAGCACTTCCGCCCCGAGGTCGCCCAAGGTTTGAGCGGCATGGGGGCCTGCGAGAATGCGGGAAAGGTCGAGCACGCGAACGCCAGACAGCGGTTGCATACGCTGGCCTTTAGCGGGGGTCAATTCAACCTATGCGTCCGTTCGAACGCAGTGACGGTGGATCGGCTTGGGAAATCAAGCGTTCTTGTCGGCCTGGACCTGGACACGAACGGCCTGAGCAGCAGCCTTGGCTTCCTGCATGGCCTTTCGCACACGGGTGCCGGCAGCGCTGTTGCCCTTGTCGTGCTTTGCAGCATCACCAAGAGCGGCGGTCAAATCATCAATCATCTTCTGTACCATAGCCTCAACGGACATAAGCCTCGGTCCGGAAAGTCGGTTCTTATGGCTTGCCTCGGAAATCAATGAACGGCAGCGGTGGAAACCTGTTCGCCTGTTGCGAGGGATTGAAAACCCTCACCACTGACCCCTCACCACGGGGGAGACACCATGGGGTTTGCTCGACGGTCCACGCAGCCCGACCCGGACCCCGTTACCACCCAAGAATGGCGAGACTCCATTCGTGCCGTCGCTGAGCAGTGGGGCGAGGAGGAAGCACGTCGTCTTCTTCACGCCACCGTGGACGCCGCCAAGGACGCCGGCGTGGACATTGAAGTGGTGGAAACACCGTACCTCAACACGATTCATCCCGCCGACCAAGGCACCTATCCCGGTGATTTGGCGATGGAAGAACGTCTCCACGGCATCATTCGCTGGAACGCCATGATGATGGTCACTCGGGCGAACAAGTACTTTGACGGCATCGGTGGCCACATCTCCACCTACGCTTCTGCCTCCCACGCTTGGGAGATGGGCTTCAACCACTTTTTCCGCGGCAAGGACGACGGCTCGTCCGGCGACCACCTCTACTGGCAGGGCCACGCTTCCCCCGGCATTTACGCTCGTGCTTGGCTTGAAGGCCGGTTGACCCACGACCACGTCGAAAAGTTCCGACAAGAGGTCGGCGGCCAAGGCCTTTCCAGCTACCCTCACCCTCGCCTGATGCCCGACTTCTGGGAGTTCCCCACCGTCAGCATGGGCCTGGGCGCCATGACGGCCATTCATCAAGCCCGGTTCAACCGCTACCTCGAGGACCGCGGCTTGGCCACGACCGCTGCCTCCCGCGTATGGTACACGATGGGCGACGGTGAATCCGACGAACCCGAATCGCTCTCGCAACTCTCCCTCGCCGGCCGTGAGGGCCTTGACAACATCGTGATGACGATGAACTGCAACCTGCAACG
>CAXRAL010000049.1:0-56900 GCA_964228815.1 Candidatus Poseidoniaceae archaeon | reverse complement strand
TATCCATCACAAACCCGCTGGCGCATGTCATGGTAGCTTGGCCCTTTGCAGTAGTTGTAGTCCAATAGCGTTCTGCATTAGGGTCGGCTATGATTCCACCGCCCCAAGCCTCGTAGTGCAACGTTTCGAGTTTGTAGGTGTATGTTCCGTCAAATGAGAGGTTGAGAGTTTGATTTTTCGGCAGGTAGTGACTCATCGCCTCCATTTTCTGAACGCTTTGGACTGTTGTGGTGTTGTAGTAGTTGTTAATCACAGTCGTTTCCGTATCATCAGAGTCTGACGAATCTTGAGCGTCAGCGTTGTCAGATACGTCAATGCAACCAGTCAGGGGAAGCAAAATCACAAGCATAAGGATGAACACTTTGTCGGGTTTCATGGAAAATTGCAGTAATCTTCCCCATTTAGGGTTTTACACTACAACCATCTGTGCCATGGCTTGTTGCCCCAATTTGTAGGATTTGAGAATCTCCGTCTTCGTTGATGGAATGGGGTGTCTGTGCACAAGGGTTTGCAGTCCGTCCTATTCGTCGCTACCCATGTAGATGGTTCGCTGTAGCTTGAATCGAAGATAAGAATCACCCGGCAGGACCGGGGGGGTTCGACCAGAAATCGGTCTCAAATGAGGCCCATCGAGAGGACTTCGATTTCGCCCACGCCGTGGATTTCAGCCATCTTGGCTTCAAAGGCGTCAGCGAGACCTTCGCCGTCGTTCATCTTGACGTGAACTTGGACGAACTTGAGACCAAAGGCCAACGGCTTGGTCTCAATGGCTTGAATGTCATAGTTGTCATCACGGAGGGTCGCAATCGTTTCGGCGATGGCGTCCGTGTCAACGTCTTCGAGATCGGAATCAGGGTTCACCTTGTATGTCATCACTACCATACCCATGCAATCACCTCAGGGACCAACGAACCCACAGTTCGGGCACTTGTACAACACGCCTTGGTTTCGCACACGGGGGCTTCGGCCAATGGGGTGGAAGCATCCAGGACAGGGGAAGGTGGTCGAACCTTCTTCTGCGAGAGGGATGCCTGAAGACGTACAGACTTTTGCTCGTTCACTCATGGGAATGGCTCCTTGCAAGGTCGCCCACGGCCTCCCCCTCTTTATGGTTGCGTGAGGGACAGGCAGCATCTCATCTGTCAAAGCGGCTGACGATGCTCAATTTCCCATGTTTTCCGGTGCTGACCACGAGAGCTCCATCCCTGGAACGGCACCAGCCCGATTCAATGCGAATCACATCGCCCACGTTGACCTGCTTGACCTGGTCGGCCCAAAACACAAGGCCCACCAAACCGGTTTCATCTCGCCCGCAGGCGGCGGCGACGGGACCGGTGTAGGACGAGGAGGCGATCATCCGTTGCGGGTACATCCGTAGCACGACGAGTTCGAGCCGCCTCACCGGCGTGTTTGGACGAAGGTTTTCGATGCGATTGGCTGGCGTCGGCCAGTGAAGTCCGGGTGGGGTGTTCATGCCCCGTGAAGTTCGCATCAACCCTCTTCAAGGTCGCTGCTCGTTTTCTTCTTGCGGACACGGAAGGAGGACGCGACGATTTCAGGGTCGGCCTCGATTTCGTCACCACCCACGATTTTGTTGACGCCCTCTTCGTAGCGTTCTCGCACCGAAGCCTTGGGGGCCTTCCACGGCGTGTGGTGCCTGCACACGAGGTAGACCTCGGACGATGAATTGCGGGAAGCATCAGGGGAGAAGCGACGCACGCTGGAGAAATGGGGTCGCACGGCCGTGATGAGTTCTTCCACGCCGATGCCTTGGAAGAGTTTGGTCGTGAACGCGCCGCCCTTGGTCAGTAACGGCAAGGCGAAGTCGAACACGTCGGCCACGAGGGTCATCGCCACCGACTGGTCCATGTCCCATTTTCCGGTGATATCGGGCGAGATATCTGAGACGATGACGTTCAGCAATTCGCCGTTGAGTTCAGCAAGAATGCGCTCTTGGGTGATGGGTTCTGTGATGTCACCGGTCAACAGCACGGCGCCTTCGACGGGTGCACAGGGCATGAGGTCAACGCCCACCACGCGTCCCTTTTCGCCGACCAATTCAACGGCCACTTGGGCCCATCCACCGGGGTGGCATCCCACGTCGAGCACAAGATCACCGTCCCTCACGAGGTGAAAGCGCTCCTGGATTTGCTTGAGCTTGAACGCAGAACGGGCACGGTAGCCGCTGGCCTTGGCCTGACGCCGCCATGCATCCCGCTTGTGGTTCTCCACCCAGTGCTCTGCCATGCAGGTGTCCTCAAGCCGCCCTCCGAGCCTCGTCCTCATGAATCCTTTTCCCAAATCAACGGCAAAGCAAGCAATCAAGGCGGTCCACCCGGTGGCCGTTGACAAGGAGGGAGGAAAACCGTGCGACAAGGCAAGACGCTAGCCCTTACCCTCCTCCTCACGGGTCTTCTATGTGCTTTCAGCGGGCAGGCCATGGTCGTCAGTCCCGCTGACGAGTTCACCGGCCCCATCACCACCGAAGGCGGCGGTCGTTCGATGTTGGTTGAAGAAATCACGGCGACGTGGTGCCCTAGTTGTGCGGAAATTGACCCTGAACTCCTGCAAGTGGCCGACAGTCACGGTTCCCGTATCGCCTTGGTGGCGCTGCACCCATCAGACGGCGAAGACGCCTTCCAACCGGCGGCCAGTCAGCACCGCATTGACCGGCTCGAAACCGTTCAAGCAGGTGTGTCAACCTCCACACCAACCTTCGTGGTGGAGGCAGGTGCCGCCCGCCGAGGCTACGACGCTTGGGCCGATGTGCAGCGAGACATCCTCAACGAAGAGTTGGCTCGACAAAACACCTCGGGACTTGACATCACGGTTGAACGCACAACACAGGGCTACCGTGCAAGCGTTGCATCTGCCACGCTCACGACCTTGGAAGGTACGCAGTTGACGATGTTGGTGGTCGAGCACGGCAAGCCCATGCCAGACGGTTTTGTTAATCCAGGACTGGACCACCGCGACCGTGTGGTGGTCGGCCTTGCGGAATGCAGCCTTGACAACCACACCATCACCACAAATCTCGGATTGCTGGGCGCAAGTGTCGCCGACGAGTGTACGACCTCGTTTTCCGTTGAGTTTGAGGAGCTTGATTCATGGAGTGTTCTCCTGATTCACGAGTCCACCCAGGAAACGCTGGACAACGGTGGTCAGACCACGTCGCACGGCGTGGTCGAACTTGCCTATCGGGAACGAGCCGATCCTGAACCGACCTCCGGCGCCATCGGCCCCGCCCTGCTGGTGGGTTGCGTGGTGTTGGCCGTGGCCTCAATTGTTCGGAAAAAGTAAGATTTTCCTACGAAACGAACCGGACTCAAGCACTGATGTGGAAGAAAACTTCCATTTTCCGGCAAGAAGGCTCACCGGGAGTGAAAGGTTTGATAAACTGCAAGGCCAATGTAATACCATGACAAACACATGGGAAGATGTGGCTTGGGAAACGGAGACTCCTCATCGAGAGTGGGTCGTCGAATACTACGCTAAAGTGGGCAGCGAGACCACCCACCACCTGTCGGTCCTCCACGGCGACGGGATGGAGGATGTGCAACGCATGTTGATGCAAGAACTGCGAGCAACCTACCATGAAGCACAGGAGATCGAGGTCACCGTGCTCCGCATGGAAGAAATCGAGACGGAACCCAACGCTGCGATGTTCACCGGTGCTTACACGCCCTGATCACTCAATGGCACGGTAGACCAGCTCGATGACTTGGCCATCCTTCACGATGTGGTCCTGAAAGGTTGAGACTTGCGTTCGCTCTCCTTCTCCGTTGTTTTCGGTGACGAACATGAGGAATTCGTGGGAGGCATCGATACGGTGGTCGTCAAAGCCAGTGGAGTCCATGTGCTTGCCCCAGATGTCGAAGAACGCCTCAAGTGGAGCTTCGACACCGGTTTCTGCAAACTCAAGGTGGATTCTACCGCTGGAGTCGTGCGTGTGAAGCGGCCGCATTGAACAACCTTGATCGTCGATTCCGACATCATCGGGAACAGCAACGTCCTCGTTGAGAACCGAGATGCGAATTGTCGCATGATAGTGCTCTTGAAGACCACTGTGACTGCCGATGCATTCATCGGCCAGCGCATGACGCTCGTCAGCGGTGTTGAACGGTGGTTCGCCATCACTTTGTCCGAGCAGGAAGCCCATGGCAGCGAGCGCACTGAGGGTCACCAAAAGCCAAAACATCGATTCCTTGTTCATCATGTTCACCACACATTCACGCAGACTTTTCGGCGCCTGCAGGACCATCCTCGTCGGTCCAGTTACCCTCTTCGTGCATCTTTCCGACTTTCCAGAAACCGAACAAACACACCACGTTGGCGATGTGAGCCATCGTACAGAACTGACAGATCTTCTCCATACGCACTTCATAGGAAACAAGGAGCGCAATAACGAGCATGCCAGCCCCGGTCATGTACATCCCGTACTTCATGTAGGATTCAGCCCAGAGGGCGTCAGGCTCTTTGCCCACGGAGTTGGTAATGAACAAGATGGCACCGAACGCAAACATGCCGATGAGCCCCCAAGAAATGCCAAAGAAGGGGTCGACGTTGTATTGGGAGTTACCCAGCACGTCATCACACGAAAAGACGGTGGCGGTAGAACAAACGTTAGCGCCCTCGCTGATCTTGTTGGAAATCCAAAGGGTGTGAACGGACACCACGAAGCCCATGAACGCCACGAGGTTCATGCCGAGCATGTGGCGACGACGAGCGTGAGCGTACCGGGGATTTCGCTGGGCCAGCGTATCAGCCAGACCGTCGCCAGCCTTCGTCATCAAGAGAAGACCGAACAACATGGGCACAGCGTAGCCAACGAGAATGAGGTTTTGGTCAACCATGGTCAGTCCTCCAAAGTGAGGCGGAAAATGGCATCCGCGACCTTCTCTTCCGTGCTTTCAGCCGATGACCAAGCTACGATGCCGTCGGGCTGGATGAGGTAGTAAGCGGGTGTTCCCGGAACCTTCCATTCCTTCATGTTGTCTTGGTCAATGTCGTCGATGTAGACAAAGCGGTGAGCGGCACCGTCTCGGTTCGCACACGAACTGCTCGCACACTCCTCTTCGCCGGACTTGTCTCGGAAGGCCTCGATCTCGTCCCGGCTGGTTTCGTGCCCGGGGATGTCAAGTTGCGTTGCGCTGGCGACGAAATTGACCACCGGACCCTTCCAGGCAGGCGTCCCGTCAGCGTCCTTGTCGATTTTCATGAAGTAGTTGGCGTTTTGACCCATTTCACCGGCCGACCGTACACAGAACGGGCAGTCGGTGTCCATGAATTCAACCAGGAGCCACTGTCCATCGCTGTCCCCAGCCGTCCAGTTGGCGGTGAGGTAGCTTTCCATGTTGAAATCCGTCCAGGCACTGCCGTTGTAGGCCTTGCCTTCCAGTGGTGGGGCTCGCTCGCCCACGCCGGTGCCGGAAGGAATAGGGTTGGTGGTCACTGCCAGCACGATGATGGCCACAAAGAACAGGGCCATCACGCGAATGAGGGTGTCGGTTCGTACATCGGCTTCGGTGTTGTTCATCATGGGCATCAATCCAGTCCAATTTCTTCCAAAAGTTGAGTTGCAGTGTGGCGAATCGCTTCTTCGCTGTTCATGGACACATCAAACCCACTCGCCAACATGTTGTCAATTCCGAGGCGGGCACGAGGGATGTCGCCAGCCCATCCACGGTCGCCACCGGTGTATTCGATGCTCGCATCGTGGCAGCCGGTGACCTCTACGACGATCTCTGCGATGCGTCGAACCGAGGCGGTGTCATGGCTGCCGAGGTTGTAGAGGTTGAGCGGTTCCTTAGCGTGTTCCATCACATGGAGGATGCCGTCAACACAGTCCCCCACTTCCATGTAGGACTTTTCCTGCAAACCGTTGCCGAGGACTTCGAGCCGTGTCGGGTCCTTCTTGAGTTTGTGAATGAAATCGAAGATGACCCCGTGCGTGCCACGTGCACCAATGATGTTGGCAAATCGGAAGATCCAGGCCTTGAGGCCGAAGGTGCCGACCCAACTGCTGATGAGGCCTTCACCGGCTTGTTTGCTCGCACCGTACAGCGAGATGGGCATGCACGGGCCGTGATTTTCGGGTGTTGGCATGGGGGCGTTCTCGCCGTAGACGACAGAACTTGAAGCAAAGGCGATGTTCTTCACGTCGTTCAAGCGCATGGCTTCCACGATGTTGTATGTCGCCACCGTGCCCTGCTTGAGATCCGTGTCTGTGATGCGGGTGCCGAGACGAATGTCGGGGTTGGCGGCGAGATGGAAGACACAATCGATGTTCATGGCCATGGCTCGACCAACATCATCCGGGTTGCAGATGTCGCCTTCGACCAAAACAACTGCACCGGAATCAAGGTGGCCTTGGATGAATGAAAGGTCGCCGCTCGAGAGGTTGTCAATGACGACGACCTCGTCCCCGCGAGCCACCAAGCGGTCAATGAGGTGGGAGCCGATGAACCCCGCTCCGCCCGTGACCAAGGCTCGCATGGGTTGACCACCAAAACCGCTCGTATAAGGCAAATGGTCACAGCCATCAAACCAGCATACCGTTAAGATTGTTGAAGCAAATGCTTCGGTTCCTGAGGAACCAGAACCTTGGGGGAGGTGAACACATGAAGAAATCTGAAACCGCAAAGCAAACCGAAAACCTGGACAACAACATCCTGGTGGGTTACGTCCGCCGAAGCAACGCTGGTGGAGCCCTCAAGCTCTCCATCAACACAGCGGCGTTCGCAGACTGCAGCACGTACATGACCAGCGACGGGCAATCCTACGTTCCGTTGGTCATTTCGATGGGCGCCTTGCAAAAGGTCCTCTCCGGCGAGCGAGCAGTCACCACCGTGACGCAACTCCACGACTGAGCCGCTCTCAGCCGAGACACCGGGTTCCTTCTCTCTGAGAAGTACAACGCCGTTCGGTTGCTCAAGAGCAAGTGAACGGCCTTTTCCTTTTCTTCTCTGGTTTAATTTAAACAGCCATATATAGAACTTCAATGACGGAAGGTCGTGCCTCAAGGGGACAAGCCGAAGAGTGCGGCCAAGCCGCGCATCGTTGCTGGCATGCCCATGTACAACGAAGAGGAGACGATTGGCTCAGTTGTCACCCGAACCCTTCGCTACGTCGATGAGGTGATTTGCATCGACGACGGTTCATCCGACGCCAGTGCCCGAATTGCCGAGGCCTGCGGGGCGACCGTCATTCGCCACCGCGTGAACCGTGGCTACGGTGGCGCCCTCAAGACGTTGTTCTTGCGAGCCTCCGAATTGGACGCCGACGCGCTCGTGCTGCTCGATTCCGATGGTCAACACGAAACCAGCGACATTCCCAAGTTGCTCCAACCAATTCTCGATGGCGAGGCCGACTTCGCCATCGGCTCTCGCTTTGTCGACGGAGGAGGCGGCACCGACATGCCCGCCTACCGTCGGTTGGGCATTAAGGTGATCACAGCTGCTTCAAACCTCTCTAGCGACCTCGGCATCAAGGACACGCAGTCCGGCTTCCGAGCCTTTTCCAGAACCGCCCTTGAACGCCTGAGATTTGACTCGGAAGGCATGGAATTGTCCCTCGAAATGCTCGAAGACGCTCACGAGAAGCAACTGCGGGTGCTCGAGGTACCGACCGTCATTCGCTACGATGTCCCCAAAGGCTCCAACTTCACGGCCGTTTCCCACGGCTTCACTGTCATGACTTGGGCGGTGCTCTCTCTTTCCCAGAAGAAACCGCTCCTCGTGCTCGGTCTCCCCGGATTTGGTCTGCTGGCGACCGGTGCCGCCATGGGAACCCGTACGGCGCAGGATTTCACCCTCCAGCTTGACAGCATCATCGGTGCCGGATTCTCGGCCGTTTGGATCGGTCTGCTCGGGCTTTCGCTCATGGCCACCGGTCTTGTACTCCAAAGCGCGCAACGCTTCCTGCGCTTGCTGCTCGTTCGTGAGTTTGGTTTGGACTGAACGCTTCAGAACAACCCGGTCACGAGGACCAACAGGTAGGGAACGGCAAAAATTCCGAAGAAGATGAACATCATGATACGAACCGTTTTCTGGTTCTTCTCGTCCTTTTCGTTCTTCTCGATGCATTCCTGCTGTTTACAGACCCGTGGGTCGGCCTTGACGGGGATGGGTTCTTGACAGATACGGCAGTGCTTGTGAGGTGGAACCTTACCACTGCCCTGCATGTTACCGATGAACTGGCTTGATTTCTTGGCCACCATGTCTTTCACCTTCTTCGCATCCACCATTGTTTCACCTCAAGCTTTGATGACGGTCCCGTCGAACAGTTTCCCGTCCAGTGCATCGTCCAGTCGCCGAATGTCCCGGCCGTCGAGCACGGCCAAATCCAAGCCGGCCTCCATTGCCACGGCCACGGCCACCGGGTCAACCACGGCCGATGCTCCTGGCTCGAGCGGCTGACCCACGCCCACGATGGCGCCGAGTTCTTCGAGGGTGATGTCGGTGAGGGCCTCGGCATCGTCGTTGGTTCGAGGATCCTTGTCATAGACGTGCGAGACGTTAGTGGCGATGATGCAGTGCCTTGCGTGGACGGCGGCGGCGAGTTTCACCGCCACGGTGTCGGTCGTATGACCGGGGACGGTGCCGCCCATGACGACGATGTGGTGGTCGTCAAGCAGCGAGCGTGCGTCGTCAATGGTGTGAGGCACCGATGGAGCGACGTCGCATCCGATGTCGAGAAGCACTTGCTGAAGCACCGTGGCATTGAGCCGTGTGCCGGCAATCCCGATCTCATCCAAGCGATGGGGAGCCGAAATGGAGGCCTTGGCCAGTTCAATGCCTTCACGTGCAGGCAGGCCACCACCGACCACGAGGGCGATGCGGCGCCCGTTGCCCTCGAGGTGGACCATGAGTTGGCGGAGCTGTCCCATCCACATGGCACGAGCGTCGGCTTCTTCAGGACGAAGAAGACTCCCGCCAAGGGCAACGACGTGCACGGGGCTCATGGTTTCCCTGCGACGCGGCCATGCTTTCATCCTATCCCTCTCCAAGGCCACACATTGTGGATACCACAGCGAAGCGGGGCGAGGTTTGAAGTGCCCCGCCTCAGCCCGACAATGGGGGGAAGCACCATGGCAGACGATGCGAAGTTGTCGGCACGAAGGATGCGCCTCAAACTCGCCTTGGAAGACCTCCGAGAGATGAAGGGCTTTGGCACCGAACTCGTCACCCTCATCATTCCACCCGACCGTCAGGTCTCCGATGCACGTTCCATGCTGCAAAACGAACACGGTCAAGCGGCGAACATCAAGTCCAAGGGCACTCGAAAAAACGTTCAGGGCGCCATCGAATCCGCCATATCAACCCTCTCACGCTACAAAACACCGGGCGAGCATGGGCTTGCCATCTTTGTTGGCTCCATCATCGTCGGCAACAACAAAAGCCGCATGGTCAACATTGTTATCGAAGATCCGCCCCAAGCGCTCATTTCCTTCCGATACCGCTGCGATTCGAGGTTTGAACTGACTCAACTCGAAGAGATGCTCGTCGACAAAAAATCGTACGGCCTCTTCGTTATTGACCGAGCGGAAGCCGCCTACGGCATCGCTTCCGGAAAGCGAATTCACGTTCAAGAGCACTTGGTTTCAAACATCATGGGCAAGCACCGCCAAGGTGGTCAGTCTGCTCAACGTTTCGAGCGACTCATCGAAGAAGCAGCGCACAACTTCTTCAAGCGGGCCACCGAACACGCTTCGTCCTACTGGCTGCCTCACCTTGAGAACATCCAGGCCGTCATCATCGGCGGCCCGGGCGCCACCAAGGATTTCGTGGTCAAGAACGAATACTTCCACCACGAAATCGCCAAAAAAATCGCCAAGACCACCTTTGACGTCGGTTATTCTAACGAGTCTGGCGTTCGAGAACTGGTGGAAAACGCTGGCCAACTGATGGGCGAGATCGAACTTGACGCCGAGCGTCAAGTCATGAACCGCTTCCTCGAAGAATTGATTCGAGCCCACCCGAAGGCAACCTACGGTGAAATGATGATCAAGCAGGCGCTCTCGAGCGGTGCGGTTGATACACTGCTTATCTCAGAGGGACTGCGTGGAAACATCATCACCATGCAGTGCAAAAAGTGCGGCCACGGAAGCGAGAGCGATTGGGAGGCTCGTCTCACTCGGCAACAAGAACTTCCTGCATGTCCGTCTTGTGGTGCATCAGGGGATTCCATCAAAGAACTCTCAAGCCATTCCATTATCGACTCGTTAACCTCCCTCGCTGAGGACGGTAACTCACAAGTTACGTACATCTCTGTGGACACGGAAGAGGGTTCACAACTGATGCAAGGATTCGGGGGCTTGGCAGCCATTCTGCGCTACCCCATGATGTGAGGTGAGCACGTGGACCTTCTCAAGAACGAAATCTTGCCGCTCGTGGAGCAGGCCGCTGAAGGCATGGGCCTGGGCGCCGGTTTGATTCCCCGTGTGCTCCAGCCCGCCCGTGAACTGGACCAAGGCGACCTCTCCCTTCCCTGTTTTCCCTTTGCCAAAACCCTCGGCATGGCACCTGCAGTCATCGCCGAACAACTCGCTGCATCGATTCCAGCCCACCCCTCGCTGGAGAGCATCAACGCCGTCAACGGCTATCTCAACTTCCGAGCCTCGCCGGCATGGTTGGCGCAACAACTCTTGGAAGGGCGGCATCGAACCACGAACGATTCGCATCGTGAAGTCTTGATTGAACACACCTCCGCGAACCCCAACGGCCCCTTCCACGTGGGACGGGCTCGAAACGCCATTCTGGGGGACACGCTGGTCCGCCTTCACCGGCTATGGGGCGACACCGTTACCGCAGAGTACTACGTTGATGACATGGGCAAACAAGTCGCCGTCTTGGCATGGGCCCTTGAGAACATGACCACCGAGGAGGTCGAAACCCTGCTCGCCGACCGGGAAGGGGCGAACCCCCAGTGGGCGAACAAAGCTGACCATCAACGTGTTCGCTGGTATCAAGCCGCTCAACTGCGCCGAAAAGATGACCCTTCTGCTGAAGACATCGAGAAGGCCATCGGCATCCTGGTCCACGCCAGTGAACACGGTGATGAAGCCGTGCTCCGCTCGTTCGAGAACGCCTACCAACCTGTGTTGGACGGGATGCTGGAAACGCTCGGCCGTCTGGGCATCCACTTCGACCGCTTCACCAAGGAATCACTGTTCGTCATCAACGGTGACGTGGCCAGGCTGATGGAGGAACTTGGTGGACTGGAGATCAACGGCGTCGCCGAGAACGGTGCGCAATATCTTGATTTGGGTCAACGTGGCCTCAAGGGCAAGACCGAATTCTTCTACCGCAGAGGCGATGGTTCCTCCCTGTACGCCACGCGAGACATCGCCTACCATCGATGGAAATGGACCCAGTGCAACGAACTGATCAACGTCCTCGGTGAAGACCACAAGCTGCAAGCCCAACAGGTTGGCCTGACCCTTGAAGAACTCGGCGAGCGCCGTCCTGAAGTCATGTTCTATTCCTTCATCAAACTCCCCGAAGGAAAAATGTCCACCCGTCGGGGCAACGTGGTGTTCATGGACGACCTACTCGAAGAGGCTCAAGCCCACGCCATTGAGGTGCTCAAGGAGCGCCGACCCGACCTCGACAACGAATCGATGAAGACCATCGCAGAGGCCGTTGGCACCTCAGCGGTGCGGTTCAACATCATCAGCGTCAGCCCCGAGAAAGGGTTCACCTTCCGCTGGGAGGACGCCTTGAGTTTCGAGGCCGGTTCAGCCCCGTTCATCATGTACAGCCATACCCGTGCCTGCTCCATCCAATCCAAGGTTGAGGCACTCGTTGGAAAGGAGTTCCTCCCAGACACGGTTGCTGCGCCAGCAGGCGACGCCATGCCGGAGGGGTTGATTCAGCTGCTGCGAACTTTGGCCGTCCATGACGACCGGCTCGAAAAGGTGGTTCGTGAACACCGCCCGAACTTGTTTGCCGAGTACATGCTCCACCTGGCAACGGCCTACAACTCGTTCTATAGAGACTGCTATATCATCGAAGACGGCGAGGTCAACCCGTTCTACTATGCCGTTTCCGAACTGGCCCGAGCTACGCTGAGGGCCGGCATGGAAGGCTTGGGCGTTGTACCGCTCACAACGATGTGATCAGACATCTTGGCGGTACCAACCCTCGGGGAGTTCCATCGGGTTGTTGGGGCGAGCAGACTTCACACGCCGAACAATTTCCAACCGCATGGCATCAAGGCCGACGTTCTCCGTCGCCGAAAGGCACACGCGCCCTTGACCGTCCAACAGGAGTGGCAACTCAGGTTCGCCCTCAGCACCAGCCTCTCGCCAGGCCGTTTCGTGTTCCACCACCTCGTCCCACATCGCAGGTGGTGGGTTGAGCAAATCGGCTTTGGTACTGACCTGCATGAGGTCTGTTTCTGGAAGGAGCGTTCGAACCTCTTCGAGGAGGTTCATTTGTTCCTCCAGCGGCGTCCCACACGACTCGCTTTCATCGACCAAAAACAACACCAAGGAACCAATGTGTTCCAGCGCAGCGATGGCCTGCATCTCAATGTGATTCCTCTGATCCATGGGTCGGTCGAGGAGACCGGGCGTGTCAACCATTTGGTACTGCAGCCGCCGGTGCGTAAAGTGGCCAACGTGGATTTGCTTGGTCGTGAACGGGTAGTGGTTGACTTCCATCTTCCCCGTGCTCAAGGCAGCGATAAAGGCTGATTTCCCCACGTTGGGAGCACCGCAAACAACGATACAGGGCGAGACGGGGTCGATTTTAGGAAGGCGTTTGAGGGTTTCACGTGCCTCACTCAGCCAGGTCAAGGAAGGGCCCACCTGACGCATCACCGAGGAGATGCGCCCGTAGGCTTCTCGACGAGCCTCGTGCATCAAATCCGTTCGGCCAGTGCGAATAATTTTCTTGGCGTTCTGAGAGGCGATGCGTTGCACCTGTTTCGAAGCCCATTGGAGCGTTGCGAGGTTTTTGCGATAGTCATCGCAGCCGACGCAAGCGTCGATCATGGCGACATCGAACAACGGTGATTGGTCAAGCGAAGGCCAAGCAGAGACCAGTTCTTGAAACTCGGTCGCAATGATGTCGGCTGCCGTTTGAACCATCCGAGTCATCTGTTTTCGAACTCGAAAAACACGGTCCGAGTCGTCCACCCGGTCGGCGGCCTTCTTGGCTCGAGAAAAGGCCTTGTCAAGGACCTCGTCCTCGAGCAGAACCGTTCCAAGCGTACGCCAAGAGACCTTCATGGTGTTGCCTCGTTCAAAGGCCCGCCGTCTTTCCTTCATGAAGTATCCCGTTGTGAAACGGGTGGGGAAAGCAAAGGGGAGGTTCAAGTACGCTCGCCGTCTCGTTGAATTCATGGCGAAGAAAAAGAGTGTGGACCTCCCGAATTGGGCGAAATCGATGTGGGAAGACATGGGCTCGCCCGAACTCGAAGGCTTGAACCCGGTCTACAACGGCGACCTTCTCGAGCGCCGCCAAGGGCTGAGGCGAGACGACTTCGTCGAACTTCACCTGAACGTTCAGGCCTTTGCCGATCCAGAGGACGCCCATGTTCGTGGCCGCCTCATCTCTTCAGGAAAATCAAGCCTCGAAATCCTCACCGACGAAGGACGTTGCATCTTCATTTCACGAGAGGTCATCGTGAAGATGGAACTCATCGCCCACACCCGCCCTGCGTACATCGACGACAAGGAGCTCTTGGCCTTCGAGCGAGAGGACATGAAGCGACGTTCTAAACTTCACGAGAAGGTCGAGAAAGAGACCAAAGGCAACGACGATTCACACCTCTGGGGATGAGGCCATGTCAGCCCCGTCGGGTTGGACTGAGGTCGAAGGACGGCTCATGCGTGAATTTTCGTTCGAGGATTTTGCTGGTGCAAAGGCGTTTATTGATGCAGTTTCGTCCATTTGTGAGGACATGAACCATCACGCAGAACTCCATTTTGGATGGGGCTACGCCGTGGTTGAAACGACGACTCACGACACCAACAGCATCACAACGCTGGACCATGAACTCGCCGAGGCCATCAACCAACTGGAGGTGTCTTGATGGCGTCCGATCCCAAAGGGAGAACCGAAGCCGGCTACCTGCGGCATGCCTTCGTTTGCGGCCATCAGCGGGGCGAAGGGGCAACACGCCCTTCCTGCATGAACCGGGGAAGCCTTGACCTCATGCGTGAACTGAAGCAACGCGTCAGGGTAGGAAGCGACCTGAACCTCCGCGTGCAGAAGGCAGGGTGCCTGGATTTCTGCGAGCAGGGACCAACGTGCGTGGTGTATCCAGAGGGAGTTTGGTACAGCCTGAAGGACGAGGCTGCCTTGGAAGCCGTCTTCCAACACCTTGTCTCGGGAACGATTGACGAACAAGCAACCCTCAAACTGGAATGATCAAAGTTTCACGGGACGGGTCGCACCGCAGGCTTGACACTTCAGCAGCGTGGTTCGATCTTCCTTGACAAAGTGGGTATCAGGGGCTCCACATTGGCTGCACTTGATGTAGGTGTTGACGTAGTTGGCGATGGTTCCCTTGATTCGCTTGGGCGGAATTCGTCCCTTGAATCGGGCACGGGGGCCATCACGAGAACCGGAGGTTCCCAACTCGTTCAGAATGTACTGGTAGACGTGGTTGTCATCCCGGTCCATCATGGACACCACTTCGTTGAAATTGCGGAAGATTGTGTTTGAACCTTCGATCATGATTTGTGGAGCAGGGAGCCGCCAACGGGACCTTGAGGAAATCTCCTCTGGAATATTCTCTCGGGCTCGGTCGAGAAGGCTCTCGTAATCGAAGTCTCCCATGGTTTGCCGCCGTCGCTCCCTCCCTTCAAGACTTTCGCCCCATGAACCGAGCCCATGAAAGCATTCATGAGCGTTCAACGGCAGGCCATCGTTGAGGACCATGGTCTTGAGCATTGAAGAACTGAAAGCGCTGGCTTCCAACCTCATGAAGGAGGGGTTGAACACCCAACAAATCGCTGACGAACTCTCCCTTTCGCAGGACACCATCACCTGGTTGTTGTCTGGCACGGGTGACGGTGAGCGCCCGAGCGATGTCCGCATTGGATGGCGTACCCTCGGCGTTCGGCCCCAGCGCATCGCTGCCGTGGGCTCCATCATGGCCGATGTAGCCGACGAAGAACTTAGCTTCGAGAACATCGACACCGTGGTTGGTATTTCCATCAACGGCATCGCCTTTGCCTACGAAGTTGCTCGTATCCTCGAGTCCGACGTGACGGTCTTTCGCACCACCGATGAAGGAGAAGGCAGCGGTTCCCTTTCAAACAAGTACGGCCAAGTTGCTGGCAAGCGCGTGGTCATCATCGACGACGTTCTGTCCTCAGGCAAGACCATGTCGAAGACCATTCAGTCCATCCGGGCCGCAGGCGGCGAAGTCTCGCTCGCCATCGTTTTGGTCAACAAAACCACGCGAAACGAAATCGACGACGTCCCGCTGCGTGGTTTGATTCGTGCAGTCGCTGTTTGAGGTCTGCCCATGCACTGGAGCGATGTCATGGCCCAACGCCTCGCCCAACGTGGCGAGACGCACATCGTGGCCACCGGCATCACGCCCAGCGGCGAATTTCACATCGGCCATCTTCGTGAAATTCTGACCGGCGACATGATCGCTCGTGCAGCTCGCAGAGCCGGCATGGAGGCGGAATTGGTGTTCGTGGTCGACAACGCCGATCCGCTGCGAAAGGTCTACCCCTTCCTCGACCCCGAGTACGAGACCTTCATTGGCCATCAACTCGGCTCCATTCCTGCCCCAGACGAGAACGGAAAACCCGACTGGAAACGGTTCAACGAAGAAGGCTGGACCTATGGTGACCATTTCCTTACTCCCTTCCTTGAGGCATTGAAACTCATTGGCGTCACGCCCCGCCTCCTCCCCAATCTTGAAGCCTATCAGGCCGGTAAATTTGGCCATGCTGCGCGGGTTGCTTGCGACGACCCCGAGGCTGTCCGAGAGATCATCGAGCGTGTGTCGGGTCGAGAACTTCCAACGGATTGGTTTCCCTGGCAACCGTTGGATTCCAAAGGCTCGCTGGACGGCGTGAACGTCACCGGATACGATTATCCTCACGTGCACTGGACCGACGCCCACGGTGTCGACGGTCAATCAAACATCGAACAAGGCGAAGGAAAACTCCCTTGGCGACTTGACTGGCCGGCCAAGTGGGGCTTCAACGCCATCACCTGTGAGCCCTTCGGAAAAGACCACGGGGCAGCTGGAGGCTCTTACGACACCGGGAAGGAAATCGCCCTCCTCTTTGGCCATGAACCTCCCGCACCCTTGACTTACGAGTGGATCAGCCTGCGAGGAAAGGGTGCCATGTCATCGTCCTCTGGTAACACGGTCGGACCCATCGAAGCCCTGCAACTCGTTCCCCCGGAAATTCTTCGATTCTTGATCGCCAACTCAAAGCCAAGCAAGGCCATCGAATTTGATACCGGCATGGGTTTGGTGAACCTCGCAGACGAATACGAGCGTCTGTGCGCTCGAGACTTTGAGGCTGAGTTGGCCGACCCTGACTTGAGCCGAAGAAAGCGTGTTCAAATCGAGGATGCGAAGGTGGCGTTGGAACTCTCCGTGGTTGAAGAGGCAACGGCAAGCGTGGCGACCTCTGTGAGCTTCCGTCATCTCGCCCTCCTGGCCCAAGTCAAGTCGCAAGATGAGGGCGTGTGGGAGAGTTTGCGAGGGACGGGCACCATCGTTGACCCAACCCCGACACTGATCGATCGTCTCAGCAGGATGCGTTCCTGGATCGCTTCCGAGCATTTCCCTGAGGAAATGCGCATCCATCTCTGCTCGGAGCCCGACGTAACGGCGCTCGGAGAACTCAACGAAGACCAGCGCAGTGTTCTCCCCTTCCTCGAGAAGGCCCTGCAAGCTGCACCTTGGACCATCGAAGGCATCACAGAGGCGTTCAAGACCGCCGCCACCCTCAGCGAAACCGGTATGCGAGACGTGTACCGTGCGAGTTACGCCTTGTTCATGGGAACAGAACGTGGCCCGAGGCTGGCACCCATTCTCTCCAACTGCGATCAGGGCGAGATGATGGAACTGGTTCGTCAAGCAACGGCCCTGTGATGCAAGGCGAACATCAAACTCGCCTCCTTTGTTGCATCATCCAACACACCATTCAAAAGGTGTCACCAATGTATCTCCGCCATGGGCGGCGTGTATTGTCCTACATGTGAAGCCGGCGTGGAAGTCACGGCGAAGTTTTGTCTCTCCTGCGGCCATGACTTGACACAACAAGGACCCATCACGGCCACGGGCCACGACCTCAACCAATTGAAGGACGTGATTCGCCTCCGAGAAGACCTCTCCATGGCAGAGAAATTTGACATGATTGCCAGGGTTGAAGACGGGGCAGACCCCATCAAACTCGGCATAGCCGCCGCTGCCGATGAAGGCGAACTTCCGGAAGAACCCGCAGCAAATACGCCTGCTGCAACCGAGGTTGCGCCCGGCCTCCAAGCGGCAGAGTGGAATCATGCTGCGGCAGACGCCGCTATCGAACTTGCAAGCGAAGGTAGCAAACTCCTGGACCTGAAAAACGCCGGTGCATTTGAGAAACTTGGCGACCGGTTTAACGAGGCCATGGATCTTGGCCGCCAGGCCACGTTGGAAGTCCTCAAAGTATCTCAGGGCGTGGTGCTCCCAGCAGCGGATGCACTCCAATCCGTGCCCATCATGCAGCCGCCGAACAAGAGTTTCTGCCCGAAATGCGGTTCGGACATTCACGCCAACGCCATGATGCAGTGGAAAAAATGGAGCGATGCGTCCACCGAACTCTTGACCATCCAGCTTGAAGCCGCCATGCGCTCATCCTTGATGCACCTCGCAGCCTCCTATCGGGATAAGATTCAGGACCTCGAAGACCAACTCTCCGATGCCAAGAAAGCCGCTGCTGATGCTAAAGAAGCAGCAGCGAAGGCACCTCCGGCCAAGAAAGAAGAGAAGCCAGCAGAGAAGAAAAAGTCCTCTGGAAAGGCCGCTGCCACCACCAAATCTGCACCTGCGAAGAGCAAGCCAGCTCCTGCCAAGCCCAAATCGGGCGGACTGTTCGGCGCCAAGAAACCAAAGAAGACGTACGAGGGGGATCCCGGCGGCAAAGCCGAATGGTTCCTTGAAGAAGCCTTGGACACCGTCTACGACCCCCACGGCACGGGCAAACCCATCAAGGCCGCCATGATTCTCGCTCGCTCATCCGATGGAAACGTGAGGGTCAGAGACGTGATACGAACCTACGCTGTTGAAGGCGAGGAGGGCATCTCTGAACTTGCTTGGACCAGCCCGCTCACCAAGTACCTCATCGAGGCTTACGACGCCTGCTGAACCAGACAAACGGCCGCTCTAAGAGCGGAATCCTTCTTGAGCCACCACGGAGTCCATCAACCATGGAGAGCGAGGCATCCGCCCTGGACGGCCTCCGCCACGCCCTTGAGCGAATGGCTGCTTCGATGAAGTCCACCTTCAACGCACGTCTTGACAGCCTCTACACCACCGTTCTGGCGTCTCCGGGGACCATCCTTGCCCTGTTTATCATCATCAGTGCCGTGTTTGCTCAGCAAGGTGTAGCGTTTCAGGAACAAATTGACGGTGATGTGGAAATTTTCCTACCCGATGGCGCATCATCCACCGATTTGCTGCTTGAAGTTCGCACGGAATGGTCAACCGATCTAGCGGTCATCTACATCACGACGCCCAACGCCAACAACCCCAACGATACGACCAACATCACCGATGAAGCGATTTTGAACGAGATCAGTTGGCTGGAGGGTGACGACCGAAACATCGGCGGTGATTCGACCAGTCGAGGGATGGATTTTGACAAAACCGACCATGGACGCAACGACGGTGTGCTCTGGATCATCTCGCCCGCTCAGGTCATCAAGGAGATCAACTCAGCCGACGGACGATTCAACAATTCCCTTTGTGTCCACGGAGTGAACAACCGCTTACCTGTGGCACTGGACTGCGAACAACTGCCAGAAGGCGGCGAGTACGCCATCCCAGACCAAGACCGAATTGACCAAATCATCGAAGAGTCCAACGGTGCCTTCGACGCCCTGATCAAAGACACGAACGACATGGATCCCACCGTTGACAGCGATGGAGACGGGAACTTCACCAACGACATGGATGGGGACGGAATATGGGACACGACCGCTATCGTTGTGGGCATGCATCACGACCCCTCGGTCACCGGGGACTGGGCTGATTTCTCTGCACTGCTGAATCACTTCCAAGACATCATCGACAACCGACCCTCAGAATACAGAAACACCGAAACCATCACGGTAACCGGCTTGACAAAAGTTCTCGAGGACATCTCCGATGCCATTTACGAAGACCTCCTGATGATTTTACCATGGTCCGTTCTGTTCACCGTCCTCGTCATTACAGCCCTGCACCGTTCTGCCAAGGTGGTCCTCATCACGGGAACACCCATCCTGATGGCGCTTGCTATTACCTTCGGTTCGTCCGTCATCATGGACATCACGCTTACGCCAATGATTGTGGCCACCTTCCCCATCCTGATCGGCTTGGGCGTGGATTATGCCCTTCACATGGTGAACCGCATTGAAGAAGTCAGGCGAAAAGAAATTGACAAGGCCCACGACGAAAACGAGCGGCGTCGCAAACGTGGTCAACCGGAACAACCGGTTCCAGAACTCTGGGACCTTGAGTTCTACAAATCGTGCGTCATGGAAATGACACGATCAACCGGCGTAGCTGTCTTCCTTTCCGCCATGACGACCATCGTTGGGTTCTCCGTCCTTATCGCCCCACTCATCGTCCCCATCGCCCCGATACGATCAGTTGGCGTGACCCTCGTCATCGGCATCTCATCCACGCTGGTGTTGAGCATCATCCTCGTCCCAACGTTGGCTTGGTTACTCAAGTTCAACAAACGCACCAACCCCAGTGTATGGAAAAACATCGGCCAAGCACCCATCAAGGGCTTCCTCATCGTCATCCTCCTCGCTGGCTCTGTCACCGCCTACGGGGTGGCCAACCTCGACGAATTAAACGAACCCATCACCGGCTCATCCGAGGCCCCTGACGGCATTGAATCGCTGAATTCCCTTGCCGAATACTCACGGCAGTTCAGCAGCGGACAAACGTCGTTGTTCATCTACGACGCCTCGCAGCGTCCGAACAACAACAACACCCTGAACGTGCGAGACCTGCCCGTGTTGGATTCCATCGATGCGATGGAGCAAGCCGTGGACCAGGTTGACGAAACCTCGACGACGAGCATCATCACCTTCCTCAAGGCTGTTCCTGCCACCATCACGGTGGCTGAGGGCATCACCATCGGCGACGGCTCGCTTTGGGATTTACTTCATGATCCATGCTGGGAAAGCGAGGACCTCCTCGACCCCAACTGTGCTGGCTGGACCTTGGTTCCGCTCAGCGAACGAGAATCCTTGCGGAAAGACATGGTGAACGTTGCCTTTGATACCTTGTCCAAAGAAGTACGTTCCATGCTGATGAACGAAGGAGGCACCAAGGCCATTGTCTACGTCTCTCAGCCCTACATGAACCTCAACGTGGCCGGGGAGCTGCGCGATGAAATCGATGAGATTCTGGCAGAGGGCCCTACGCTGCTCAACACCCGAACATCCCTGCTCACGGGTGGCCTGCCGGTTTCGCTTGACATCAACGAGGGCATCCACAGCACGCAGTCCACAACCACAGTACTGACGCTTCTCGTGCTCACCGTTCTTCTCATGTTTGTGTTCCGTTCACCAAGGTTAGGGATTTACACCATGGTCCCTGTGGCGGTTGTGATTCTTTGGCAGCCGCTCCTGATGCAGAGCGGGGACGTGAACGTCAACATCTTCACGGCGATGATCGGAACCATCGTCTTCGGCATCGGCGTTGATGACTCCATTCACGTGATGCATCGGATTCGGGAGGAAGGTGAATCGCCCCACGGCATGGCATCGGCCATTGAGGAGACCGGCCAGACCATTTTCGAAACCACCATCACAACGGTGTCCGGCATTGCGGCTGGTTTCCTAGCAGCCTTCCCCGGTCTGGAGAATTTCTTCATGTTGATGTGCTTGCTCATTATCTTCGCCTTTATCACCAGTACCTTCCTCCTCCCCGCTGTCATCACGGCCGAACATGTCGCCCGAGCGAAAATCAACCGCCATCCATCATGGATTGACTTTGGCGAGGGCGTCGCACTCGGAGACACGTCCGTGATGAAGCCGATGGACGCTGTCATTTCAGGTTCGTACATAACGCTGGATGCCGAGGGAGGAGGGAGTAGGGAGTAAGCCCCTTTCTGTTCCCTTTCGGTGACCGCATTCAACTGTGCATCCTACCTGTCCCTCGTCGTGCAGAGTCAACGGGACGGTTTGGACTTGCTCCGGCGGGGTGGCTCGTCTCATCGACAACAAGGCAACCTCGGTCTTTCAACGTCATTGTACACACCTTGCATCGTTCGTTTCTGCAGCCTTGAACCCAACCATTTCTGTTTGCTTCCTTCTGGTAGCCGCCTGCACTGTGGAGAGGGGACTTTCCTCAGAGTCGAACTCTGTCAGCGGTCCTCCTACTCCCTCCGGTGCAGAGGGGGTTGCCTTGGCATTTCAATCCCTCCCATGAGCGAGAGGATTCACTGGTAGGGGTTCTCACCGGGAGAACGCGCCGCCTGTGCTGCGCCGTAAGGTCCGCTCGCCGCCGTGTTGTCCGGTATCGCAGGTGCCTGTTTTGTTGCGTTGGGGCGGAGGGGGGCTGCAGGGACCTCCTCACGGCGGAGGCCAAACACCAACAACGCCACCAGACCGACCGTCAGGAGGAAAACGACGACCAAGAGGACCGGATTCACGGTCGAGATGGTGCCGAATACACCGTCAGACCGAGGTTCATCCACCAGCACCGTGGGCGATTGAGCGTTGGGCCCGTTGACGATGCTCAGTTCGAGCCATTGCGAACCGTCTCGGCCGGGCTTCCAAAGGAATTGGTAAATCATCTGTTCACCGGCTTGGACGTCAACCACGCGTGCTTCAAGCCGGGTTCGGGCGCCACTGGATTCCACCTGCTCGAGCACCAGGTTGGCCTCACCGTCGGCAAGACCGCTGTTGGTGATGAGGGCAGAGACTTCGATGAGATCGCCCTGATGGATGTCCGAATTCGGTTTCATTTCGATGTTGGAAATGCTGTAAACAGGGACGCGTTGTTCCAAATTCCAAACTCGAAGCGGGGCGTTGATGTCGTTGTACACAGCGTCGATGGACAAGCCTGCTTCGTCATCGCCCGTTACCCAGACTCGGAGTTCCACGGCCTTGGTGCGGAACGCAGGAATCATCAGGGCATCGACATCTAATGTGCACCGAACAGGGATGGATTCACCGTTGCGTCGCTCTCCCAGAATTTCAAGTGGGAGGCTCCCGTTGTCAAACACGTAGGAGTTCAAACCCAATCCTGCTTCGTTCAACGACCAGTGCAAGCGAAGACTGCTTTCATCCAGTTGGGCATTTTCATCCAGCCTCAACTCAAATTGAAGGTCCTTCCAGTCCTCTTCAGCCAGCATCGTGTTGAAACCTGGCCGGTCAACGGCCGCCACACGGGGAGCTTGGTTGTCAACGATGAACCAAACAAAGGCTGCATCATCTCCTCTATAGACAGCGCCGTTCGGAGCATCGCGAAGGTCGCCGTACAACCCATAGGTTCCGTCGACCAGTGGTGCGAGCATCGAGCCTTGGAAGGTACCGTTGATGACGTCTGCTTCGAGGTTGTTCTCGCCCAGCGTTAATTCCACATCGAGCGGTTGGCTTGGTGAAGTTCCTGTTCTGTACCACACCAAATCACCCATGACGTCGAAGGTCGTCCGAGGTTGCAACCAGTATCCGAGGGAATCGTTGGCTTCGTTGGGCAGCGCAATGCGGATGGAATCGGGGTCAATGGCCAGTTCTCCAGAGAAGCGCCAACTCAACGGTTCAAGCATGAACCGATTGGATTGACCCGATTGATCGAGCAGACTAATCTGCGGGACACGAACCACCGAAAGGTCGGGATCGTAGCCCCATTCGACCGTGAAGTGAACCACAAATTCGCCGTTTCTGGAGAACAAATCCTCGGCATCCGCCGGAACCAAATCGCATGATTCAACCTCAACATAGACGTTCATGGACTCGCAAACTCCCGTTGTTTGGTTCCAGTGAATCGCTGCAGGCTGCGCTGTGTTCGCAGCCAACTCCAGAACGATTTCGGAGAGGTCATTGATGCCGTTTTGTTCCCAAACAGGAACACGAAGTTCGTAGGTCTCTTGGGGATGGAGCCAGGGCGAAACCTGGCCGTCGTTCCAGCCAAGTGATGTCGCACCGAGCGAAGGTGCGCCGTTGCTGTTGAGTTGAACATTGAACATGGGTTGGCTGATGCTTCCCCCGTCGGCCATGATGTGACCGGCGCTGTCAGCAATTTCCAACCATCCAAGGAAATAATCGGCCTGGGAGGCTTTTGAGGTGTCGATGGTAGCGGAATATTCACCCATGAGCAAGGTCAAATTTTCTGGTAATGTGAGCGGACGCACCACCACCTCATCGGCATCCATGACGCCGTTTTGATTCCCATCATTGAGCCAAGATTGCCAGAGATGAAGGTTGGCATGCGTTGGCAGATGCGGGCGGTCAGCAACGGTGAAACTGAGCGGCGTTCGAGGTGCGACATCCCGACTGTCAAACGCTTCAACGGAACTGCTCATGAGGGTCGGAGGGACATTATCGAACAAGAAGGTCAGGGTGTCGGGGAGGGAACTCACGACGTTCTGTCCTCGGAGTGGCACGACCTCAACGCCCAAATTCATGGATGAACGTCCCATCGGAACCGTGTACGGGAAAAGAGCAACGCCGTCCTGAAGCAAGGTCGTGGTGGCGTATTCGTTTCCATCGACGAGGAATCGAACGAGGGTTTGGCCCGAACGAGGCATCCCTTCGGTGGTGTTTTCGAAGCCCAATTGGACCTCCATGTGAACCACCTCACCCGCTCTGAGATACGGGTAGGCTGCAGAGGAACGAATGCCGTTGCTGGAGAGGACCGACCAGGATTTGATCTCAACATCGTTTTCCACACCGTTATCAAGGCCAAGGCCGAAGACCTTGGACACAGGGAGGAGCGGCCCCGACGAAGAAATGAGGCTCACCGACATGGTGGCTGCTGCTTCATCGTCCCAGCCATCGGGGAATCGGAAATGATGCATGACTTCGAGGAACTGCCCAGAGCCGACGACGGAAATTGAACCCGAGGTCCCTTCGTCAAACCAAATCAACGCCGTTCCCGTTGCCGTGCAAGCGGCCAGTGAGGTCGAGGTGATGGGAAGGGAGGCGATGGGGCACTGAAGTTTGGATTGCTGTTGAGCACCAGAAAGGTGGAGTTCCACCAACCATGACGACTGCTTGGCGTGCGTCAGTGCATCCGTGATCCCCAGCGGGGTGAAGTCAAAACTCGCCACCGACTCAATCCAATCCAAACCGGGGACCAGCGTGTCGGTTACGTTGTGGACCGTCAATTCGAGCGCCTTGACAGAGGCTTGTGATTCCATGTCCATGACGCCCATGGCTACCGAACCTGTTCCGTCGAGGCGAAGCGGGAGGGTGACCGTGCGTTGGCCAAGGGCAGGGATGGTCGATGAAAGGGCATGGTTCAGCCCCAAAACGAGTGGATGTCCTGCGTTGAGCGCCATGCTCACATCTGCATCGTAAGGAGCAAACACGCCGCCAACCAACAAGTCCTCTGAGGACAACGAGGACCCAATGCGGACTTCGACGGTCGCCATGGGAAGTCCGGCAGGACCGTGCTGGCCGGAGGCTTGGCCGAGGGCGTTATTCAGCGTCGTCAGTTCACTTGCCGTCAAGGTGACGATGGACAAATCGTTGATGTTGTCCAAGTTGCGGCTCAAAATATCTTGGCCGTTCACCGCCATGGCGAGGAAGGGGCTGGCAAGGGTGCCCGAGGGCGAGGCAACAGCAAACGAGAAGGCATGCACGCCGCGGGTTGGGATCGCCACCTCAAGGGAGGCAGCGTTGGCCGGCTCGATGGCATAGGTGGTCCACATGTCATCCGTGATCAAGGTGTTTTGAAGCCCGAAGACCCCGTGACCTGCTCCGTCAAGCGACCATTCGTTTGCTCCGTCGAGTCCAACATCGAGTCGGACACCGTCCGGGATGGAGGTTCGAATTAACTCGGCTTGGAAATCGCTCCATGTGAACGTCCCACCACCCGTCGCATTCACCATGCGGAATTGAACCATGTACGCTGGTTGCTGCAATTGTTCTCTGCCCACGGCGTCGATGCTCTGCCAAGACTGACCCGCATCAAGGCTGTACTGCAACATCCCTGCTCCCGTGTGGGTGCTGTTGGTGTCAATGGCCGAGAACCCACTTCGGACATGGTAGGTGTCGGACAACACCGAGGTGGAACTGGTAATTGCGCCGTTGGACCAGCTTCCTCCTTGGAGTGTCCAGCCTTCGTCGGTTGGATCGCTGTCAAACGATTTGTGCAAGTGACCGTTGAGTGACCAACTTCTGATTTCGGAGGTCTCGCCGTCGGGCGCCTCTTTCATGTGCACCTTGAATCGGAGGAGGGGGTGCGTCTGGGCATCGATCATGCCCAAATCGGCCCACGTGCTGGTCAGCCGTTCAAAGCCGGGAACTGGACTGGACGTCGAAGCATCAAGCACTTGCCATTCAAACACGGAGCCGGGGTAGATTCGTGCATCCATGTGCAACAACCCGTGGGCAAGGTGTTCACCACGTCCGAGCAGGGAGGGCCCAAAGACATCCGAAGTCCAATTCCCTTCGCCGTTTCCGGAGCCCCCGCTGGGTGTGATCACGATGTCGTCGACCCACGCCGTGTCCGAACCGGAATTCACGCTCCCGTCCTTCACGTATTTCCAGGTGAGGGTTTGTGCGGTGGCTGGAATGGTGAAGGCTTGGTTACCGTTATTGACGGTCCCGGACCAGCGGTAATTATAGCCGCTGTAGCGAGAACATCCCGTGTTGTCGATGCAGAACAACAAGTAGTCGAAACTGCCCTCTGAGGACACGCTGTAGCGGAAGGTCCCCGTGGAGGCGGGAAGTTGAGACACGTCCAAGGTTAATCGAGATTCTTGATTGTGGCTGATGGTGCCTGCTTTTGCCAGTTTGGCTCCTCCGAGTCGGGTGTCGGAGACGATGGCCCAGTTTGAACTCCCCGAGCGGGTCCATTCTGGGCCGAAACTCCCAGACTCGAAATCATAGGACCAATCCTGTGGGAGGATCTGAAGTGAGGATTTGTTTACATCCATGCCATCGTACACAGCGTTTTGATCAAAGTCCCCAACATCTGTGAGGACGCTCCCCATGGGATTGTTGAGGGTTCCCGCCTCAAGATTGACATCGAGCGATTTGATGGCATGGCCGTCCGGAACGCTGACTGCGACCCGTTGATTGGCACCGTCAGGCCATGAACCGATGGTGAGGGTTTGCAGTTGACCAAGCGGGGTTGACTCAACCACGGAAGGTGCATCGAGGGTCGGGCTCCCCTCGTGGTGGGTCGCTGGGACCAACGAGAGCAGGAAGATGAGAACCAAACCGACGGCCAGTGCCCCTGCGCCACGGCCTGTTCTCATAGCTACGCTACGGCCCCTTCAAGGTCTAAAGGGTTGGGCCCACGAGTCTTCCTCAGTCCGGTGCGAAAGTCAATAGATGGCGGACCAAACCGTCTGGCATGGATGTTGAGGCGTTGAAGGCTGAAGCAGGCAAAGCTGCCTGTGATTATGTCACTGAAGGCATGAACGTCGGCCTCGGCACGGGCTCTACCGTCAAGTACACCATTCTCGAGCTAGGCCGCCGCGTCGCCGAGGAAGGTCTCAGCATCGTTGGCGTGCCGACCTCCATCGCGACGCGTGATCTGGCCTTGGAAGTGGGTATCCCGCTAGCCGATCTCGACGACCTTGACGGGCTGGACGTCGTCATTGACGGCACCGATGAGTTCGACCCGTCTTTTCAACTCATCAAAGGCGGTGGAGCGGCGCTCCTGCGTGAAAAAGTGGTTGCTCAGTCCTCCAAACGCATGGTGGTCGTGGCCGACGATCGAAAGCAAGTCAGCACGCTTGGGGCTTTTCCACTCCCCATCGAAGTGACACCCTTCTCATACAACACGACCCGGCGGGCCATCGCCAAGGTGTTGGGATGTGAGGTCGTGATGCGACAATCAGGAGAGGCGTTGCTCACGACCGACAACGGGAATTACATCGCCGACGCCCACACCGGTGCGACCATCGCCAACCCAGTCGAGGCGGAAACAGCTCTGCTTGCGCTGGCCGGTGTGGTCCAAGTTGGCTTGTTCAACAACATTTGCGACGTCGTTGTGATGGCTTCCGGCGATGGTATCACGGTGCTCACGAAGCAGGATTGAACCTGTTTTCACCGCCGGCGTGCATGAATCGTTAAATAGACGAGGCAGAAGGCGAAGTCGGGCCTGTAGCTTAGTCAGGTAGAGCGACGGACTCTTAATCCGTCGGTCGCGGGTTCGAACCCCGTCAGGCCCGCCACGAATCACCCAACCAGCGTGCTTCGACCAACCTGCACGGGACTGGCCCGAAATTGTGGGAGTCCTCGCTGGCCAGCGGGTCGGGATTGTCCCCCACGAGAAACAAATCACCGTTCGCTTCGATCCTCAGCACCCGCTTCACCATACGGACCTCAGGCTTGAGCGGGTGGAAAACAAGGACCACATCCCCGGCGGCGAACGACGCAAGGTCCTGTTGCGTGAAGATGAGTACGTCGCCATCTTGGAACGTTGGCCACATGCTGTCCCCTTGGATGCGGACATCCAGGGTGCGTTCCATCGATGACCCTCAGGATGCACGAATCCAAGGGACGTCTCGTCCCTTGGCCGTCCAGAACATCTGGTGAATGGATTCGCAGGCGTCCATCAACTCTTGAGCATGGTCTGCAGAGACTTCGACTTTACAGGCCGAGCACAACTTGGCAGCATGCCAGAACGTGTCATGAAGGTCAGGGATGGATTCAAGGTGCTGGGGTTTGAAGAAATCCGTCCACAAAACGAGGAGTTCGTCCTTGCACTTCTGTGCCTCTTCTTCCTTCACGGCAGCGTAGCGGGCCATTGTGTTCATGTAAGCAGCCATGGCGACGCCGTCGTTGGTGTCTGGGCAGGTCATGGCCAGCATTTTCTTGGTCATGGATTGAACGGCCTCGGCGGCGATTCGGGCGCTGGCTGGGTCGTACACACCGCAGGGTGCATCACAGTGGGCTTCGGCGAGAACAGGGGTCTTCATGTGGCGTCCCAATGGTCCGAACCATAAGAACATGATTCTTGAATCACAGGAGGCTTCATCGCAGGATGGTGGTGCCTGCCTCACCACGCAGGGCTTCAAGAACGTGGCCAGGCGAGCAAAGGACACCGACCCCACCGTCAATCTTCTCGACGAAACTGCACAAGGCGTTGACCTTGGGACCCATGGAACCCTTTGGGAACTCTCCCGCCTCGTCCATGCGGCCGGCCTCGTCCAAGGAAAGAGAAGTGAGGGCTTCCGCCTCCGGTGTTCCAAAGGAGCGGTAGATGGCATCGGCTGCCGTGCTGATGATCAGCGCATCTGCGTTCAGCTCGGTGGCGAGAAGTGAGGAGAAATGGTCCTTGTCCACCACCGCTGGAATCCCTTGGTGATGCTCATCACGCCGAACGACGGGAATGCCGCCGCCACCGCCGCAAAAGACCACGGCTCTCAAATCAACCAGGTGCCGGATGACGTCGATCTCATGGATGCGAAGTGGAAACGGGCTGGCAACCACCCGACGAGGACCGTGAACGGTTTGCGCAATGTCCCAATCAGCCGACATGACTGTTTCAGCTTCGAGCACGGGTCCGACGGGCTTTGTGGGCCACTGAAACCCTTCATCCTCGGGGTCGACCTCAACATGGGTGAGCACAACGGCCGTTCGCTCGGGTCGCCGGCGACGTCGCAGAATGGCGTTTAGGTGCAAGGAAAGTTCGTGACCGATCATCCCCTGGGTGGCGGCGACCCATGCATCCAAGTCGTGGGTGTGCTGCTCGTCCATGGAGAGAAGGTGGCCAACTTGAGGTCCATTTCCATGGGTGATCACAACGCTCCAATCCATTTCGAGGAGGTCGATCACATCGCTCATCACTTTGGCGAGCACCCGAGAGGTATCGGCACTCCCTTCAGCAGGGGATTGGAGAGCGTTGCCTCCAAGCGCATAGACGGCTGTCTTCCTCACGGGTGTACCTCGTCATGAACCGTTTTGACACTTTTCACGATACGACGCACGAGCCCCGCACTTCCGAGGTGCGGTGAGGGAGACATTCACATAGGCAGGGTGGGTGGGAAACGATGGTGAGAGCATGGTCAAGACCACGTGGATAGGCGATGTGCAAAAGGGCCAACACGATGGTGAGCAGGTTGAACTGAAGGGTTGGGTCAAGCGAGCCAGAGGCAACAACAACATTCGATTTATTGTCTTGCGAGACTCAACGGGAACCATTCAGTGCGTCGGAAAGAAAGCCAACATCGGCGAGGAAGCCTTTGACGCCTTGAAAGGCGCACTCATCGAGACGAGCGTGGTCTTCTACGGAACGGTCCGTGCTGACGAGCGCGCCGAAGGCGGGCATGAGCTCGACATCACCGCTGTTGAAATCGTGGGTCCCGTCAACTCAGAACGTCCCTTCCCCATTACGGAAGCCGACATGCTGGTGGAAGACGAGGACGGCGAGTTAACCTACGGCGGAACAGAACACACCCTCAATCATCGCCACCTGTACCTCCGAACCACACGCGCTACGACCATGCTCAAACTTCGGAGTTCGGCCTTTGGCGCCATCCATTCCTACTTCCGAGGGCATGATTTCTTGGAGTATCAGGCACCTAACTTCGTGGCCGGTGCCGTTGAGGGCGGCTCAACCTTGTTTGAGGTCCCGTACTTCGGGAAGCAAGCCTACCTGACCCAATCCTGGCAGCTGTACGCAGAGGCTGCCATGCCAGCGCTGGAGCGACTTTACACCATCGCACCTTCCTTCCGTGCGGAAAAGTCTCGTACACGGCGGCACTTGACGGAATTTTGGCACGCTGAAATGGAGATGGCCTGGGCTACGAACGACGACATCATGGCGCATGGCGAGGGCGTCGTTCGCCACATCGCAAAAGCACTACTGGATGAACGTGAAGAAGAACTCACTTATCTTGAACGGGACCTTGAATTGATCGCCAACTACGCTGACAACCCCTACCCTCGGATGCGCTACGACGAAGCCATCGAGATCCTGCAAGGCAAAGGCGTGAACGTTGAGTGGGGGCAAGATTTGGATTACTCCAAGGAAAAGGTGCTTACCCAAGACTTCGATGTACCACATTTCCTGACGCACTACCCCAAAATCGCCAAGCCGTTCTATCACCGCGTGGACCCGAGCGACGACAAGTACGTCCTCTGCCATGACCTCCTCGCCCCTGAAGGCTACGGGGAGATCATCGGTGGTGGCGAGCGCACATGGTCCGAGGAAGAAATCCTTCAACGCATCGACGAAGAAGGAACCCCACGTGAGCCCTACCAGTTCTACATCGACGTGCGCTCCTATGGCGGCGTGCCGCACGGCGGCTTCGGTTTGGGGGTCGACCGGGTGGTCAGCTGGCTGGCCGGGGCAACCCACATTCGTGAGGTGATCCCCTTCCCCAGAACGTCGAGAAGGGTAACGCCCTGATCACAACAGCGTCTCGCCGCACATCGGGCAAGGCATACCAGGGATGAACGCACCAAGCAAGAACCCGCAATGGGGGCAGATGGACATCAAGTCGTCAACGACCATGAGATTGGTTTAATTGGGATTCCCCATCAAGGTTTTGGCAGTCCAAATCGTTCACAGATGAGGTCAAGCACCAATCCCAAGTCCTTCTCTTCGATGATGTGTCGTGCATGTGCCCGAGGTCGATCGTCCCAGGGGTTGAACAAGATGGAACAGTCCGATTCCTCAAACATGCCGACGTCGCCCATTGAATCCCCAACGGACGCCGTGCATGACTTGCTGACTCCCAGTCGTCGCTGAAGCATCTTGACGATGGCCCCTTTACCGTTCATTTGAACTTGGTACCGGCCAAAATCGCCAATACCGGGAGGAGTTTCGCCATCGCCAGACTCCATCAACCAACCGTTGGTGAACACGTGGAGTTTCGAATCCATCCCCCCGCATTGCTCGTTCGCCGTGTGCCGGTCAATGCCTCCCCAGCGGCGGCGCCATGGTTGTTGTGAAGGAAAGGTTGCAGCGATGTCCCTCGCAGTCTTTTGCAGACCGCCGCTCACGATAGCGACATGGACGCCCACGTTCAGCAGGTGGTCAATCAGCCCCTGCCAGCCCTTCATCATCGGCATGCCTTCCATCAATCCACGGAGGCGTTCATCGGTGATATTGCCGCCCGGTGCTGATTTGATGAGGGCCAAATCCAGTTTGATCCAATCCCACTCATCCAGCAATCCTTGATTGTACAAGGCGAACGATTCGTCGTTTGAGATGCCCAATCCATCGTACACAAATTGCCATGTGGAAAGGTGGTCAACGAGCACGCGGTCCATGTCCAGGCAGACCAAGTGTGACATCTGTTCAGCTCCCCTTTGGCCAATTGTACTGGTTTTGGATGCGGGCGACCTGTTTTCCCATGATGTAGAGAATAAGGGCCACCATCATGGCAAACAGTCCGATCAGGGTCATGGCAATGGTGATGAGAGTCACCCCAATGGAGGTTGAATTCAATTCAGTAAACATGGTGGCAAGGTCACCGGACAATCGATACCCCAAGACAAACAGCACCACGCCGGGAATACCGAACAAGAGGAGGGGGTGCTTGGATTCCAGCATCCAATAAAAGAGCTGAGCAAACCGAGACGCCGTTGCGAGCGATTGCCGTTGAGGGAGTTGAATCGGCGCATCCGTTTTGATAAATCGTGCTCGGACGGTCTCCGATACATCCTCCATCGTCGCTTCGTCGGAGAGCGCTGCAAGGTGGCCCATCCCTTCCTCGCTGGTGATCAGATGACCCATCAAGGTGGTCGCAATAACGTGCGGGGAGTTGTCATCAACCGAGGGAGATTCCCGGTAGAGATAGTGGATGTCCCAACCTTCCCGAGCCCTGTTCACGCTGAGCGGCAAGGCGGACAATTTCCACATGGAAGTGATCGGCAAAAACAAGGTCAATCCGTCGTTGAGGGAGGCTAGGATGGCTGCACGCGTCAAGTTCTGTGGCGTCAAGGCACCCTCATAGTGAACCACTTGGGTGTCGACTTCCTCGGCCAATTGTGTGGTCTCATCTGTTGATCCCGTATCAAAGAGTACCACGTCTTCCGCCACTTCTCGGCAGCGAACCACCAAAGAAACGATGCGGAGTTCGATGTTCTCACCGATGAGAACAACACGACGGAGCGGGACCTTCACGGACTTGGTCGACCTCTCCAAGGCTATGAAACCTGTTCTCCCAAGGTGCTGGCAAGGGACGATTCACGCATAGGTTGATGTTGGCCACCTGCACGGAGAAATCATGCACCACGGACGACTTCTCGGCGTGGTCATCCCCGCTCGCAACGAAGAGAAGCACATCGAGGCCGTGCTGTCCAGCCTTCCTGAGATGGTTGACTTGGCCGTGGTCGTCAACGATGGCTCTGTAGACAGCACGGGAGTGCTCGCCAGCCAAGCCGATGCGCCGTGTGATGTCGTGGTCTTGGACGGAGACGGCGACGGTGTAGGCGCCTCCATCGACCGCGGCCACCAGCATCTCCTCCACCTGTGGGATTCGCCATTCATCAGTGTGGTGATGGCAGGTGACGGACAGATGAATCCCGACGACATGGAGGCCTTGGTTCACCCCATTATCTCCAACAAAGCAGACCACGTGAAGGGAAACCGGAGGCTGCACCCTGATGGATACAACCGAATGCCGAAGCAGCGACAACGGGCAACGGCGGTGCTCTCTTGGTTCACGACCCTCGCTGCTGGACAACCCATCGGCGACCCCCAATGCGGGTACACGGCCACGTCGTCAGAGGTGCTCAACGCCTGGGATTGGGAACGGTCATGGGCGGGCTATGGTTATCCCAATTTCTGGCTGATCAACCTCGCAAAGCACGGCTTTCGTTTGGCAGAGATACCCGTTCAATCAATCTATAGAAACGAGGTAAGCGGAATTAAACCCCTCGCATTCTTCATCAGCGTTGGATGGATGATGGCGATCGAGCATCACCGCAGAAACCTCGCTTGGCTGAGCCCTGGCCGCCTCACACCGCACACCTTGTTTGCTCTGATGGCCTACCTTCTGGGGTGGTCTGCTGCGCTCCCCTTTTTGAGCAATGATTTGGAACTAGAAATGGTCTCGAGGGGGATTCCTCCCCTCCTTCTCACCGTGTTCTTTTGGTCGTTGGCGCATCTTTTTGACAGAGGGGCGACACGCGTCCATCAGGAGTTGAAAGTGCCTGAGACGACATGACCGGCGTCGGAAACCTCGCAAGGCCCATGTTCGTCACATCTTGGTCGCCAATAAGCCGGAAGCCAAGATGATTCTTGAGCAGATCAATGCCGCCAAAAAACCGCTTCGAACCTTCAAAAAAATGGCCAAGAAATACTCCAACTGCCCCAGCGGTAGCAAGGGTGGTGACCTCGGAGAATTTGTCGAGGGTCAGATGGTTCAGACCTTCGAGGATGCCGTATGGGCATCTGAGCTGGAGGCCGTGCCTCAAAACTTCATCAAAACCCAATTTGGATTCCACGTCTTGTGGGTGCACAGCATCGTGCTTCCCGAGTGATGGTGGGCGTACCAAGATTTGAACTTGGGTCCAAGCGTCCCAAACGCCCGAGTATAGGCCAAACTAACCCATACGCCCTTGGTCTGTGCCACGGCGTCTCACCTATGAACTTCACTCAAAGAACATCCACCGGTTAGATGCCAAACGCAGAACCAATCCCTCAAGTTCTGCTTGTTCCATGAACGCTTCAGGCGATGCATCCATGGCTCGCTTTTCCAAATGACGACGCACGACCTCCAACCCAAGGCTGCCGTCATCCTCGGAAAGGTTTCTCAGTTCTGTGAGGACGGCCCTGACGGAGACAGGCTGTGCGGCATCAGGTTCGGGGAGTGCTGTCATTCGCTGTCGCAGCTCATCTCGCAGTTCCTCCGGCGTGTTGGCCAACGCCACTTCCACATGCAAGTCTGCGCTGCTATGACACTCTTTGACAACTTCACACGACGATGAGAGTGCCGTTCCGCAATGCGGACATCGCCCCCCTTGACGACGTTGACCCGAACACCGCTGACAAGCGGCACATCGAACCACGAGCCAACGTTGCTCGGTGCTCATGTGGTTCAACTCACAGCGAGAAATCGTGGTTGTTTTGAGGCTGGCCCGGGCGACGAGCAGGGGCAGCTGGAGCCTTCGTGTCCACCCTCTTCTTCGGTTCGGGGGTGGCCGTTCGGGTCAATGCACCTCGCACCGGCCCGGTCTTGGTGCGAGCACCGAGCGAGAGGGATTCGGGCAGAATCAACGCCGCAACAGCGACACCGTGGTGGTCCTGTCCAGCGGTGACTTCGTCAACTGCGACATCGAACTGAACCACCTCAAGGTCCCTGCTTGCGAGACGCCGTTGGAGGTTTCGGCGCAGGAGGAGGACTGTCTCCTCGTAATCACGATCCGTCGTGATGGTGGCCACGACAGCGCACTCATCACCCTCAGGCGTGACACATGAAGCCCACGCCACGCCCGCCGATGCCGAAGAACCGTTCCAAGCGTAGGCCGTGGCAAGGTGGCATTCGACGAGCGAACCCATGGGCAGCGGGCGAGGCGGCGTGGCTTCGAAGCCCAACGGTAGCATGGCGCCCTGAGCTTGGATCAAGCGAACGTCACCCAATCCAAGTTCAACGAGGCCTTGGTCAAACGCATCTTCGGCGTTCTCTCCCCACGGTGCAACAGCGGTCATGAGCCATCCAGGACAAGCAGGCGTGCGAGAGGATTGCATGATGATGCTACAACCGCAACGGGTTCATGAAGACCGTGGTGCTCGGCGTTGCATGGCAGGCAGACCTCGATTGGTGCTGGCCTTGGGCACAGGAACCGTGGTGCTCATGGCAGGAATTGCAGGTCTTGGCTCCGGTGAGTATACGCTTACTTGGGCCATAGGATCCCTCGGTGCGACGATAACGGGGGCTGCATGGATACTCCTTTCCAGCCCAGTTGGTCAAGGGCAACGAGCGTTGGGCAACGCAGCACCAAACAACGCAGACACTCGAGGTACGGTGGATACGGTCGAGAATTTGCCCGACCCGATGGCCAGCGACATGGACATGCCGCTTTGATCAAAACAAGCGAACGGTCTCGAGGTTGCTCGGAGCGAACGTCAAACAGTTGTATCGCTCACGAAGCGTCAACCCAAGTTCGTTGCACTTCTGATAGTCGCCGTGGTGGCAGATGATGTTCTTGGGCGGCGGGTTGATGCGGTCCACGAAATCGAGGAGTTGGCGACGGTCGGAGTGTCCCGAGAACCCATCAATGGTCACCATTTCGCAACCGATTTTCACAATCTCCGTCTTACCGTTGATGAGCATAGGGACTTCGCCGAATCCTTTCTGGAGGCGACGGCCCAAGGTCCCTTCAGCTTGGTAGCCAACGAAACAGAGCGAGTTGCGTTCCTCATGGGCCCAGTTCTTGAAGTACTCCATCACGGGGCCGCCGTTGAGCATGCCGGATGTAGCCAACACAATGCAGGGCGACGTGTCCATCACGATGCTCTCTCGCAGTTCACGCCCTTTCACGGGGCGGAACCATTCGCTCGTGAACGGGTTCTCGCCGTCGTCCTTCAACAAGGATTTGCTCAGCGCCTTGGTCAGGTAGTTCGGGTGGGAAGCGTGAATGGCAGTGGCTTCCTGAATCATGCCGTCAAGCCAGACCGGCACGGGTTTGACCGTACCGGAACGGAAGAGTTCGTCGATGGCGATCATCACTTCTTGGCTTCGACCAACGGCGAACACAGGACAAATCATCTTGCCGCCACGCATCAAGGTACGGGACACGATGTCCTGAAGTTCCTGATTGGCCTCTTGGCGAGAGGGTTGGTAGTCGCCCGACGCCCCGTAGGTTGACTCAATCACCAGGGTTTCCACGCGGGGGAAGCGGGTATTGGCAGCGTCGAAGAGCCACGACTTCTCGTATTTCTGATCGCCGCTGAACACGATGTTGTGCTTCCCGTCAGCGATGTTGAGGTGAACGGCGGAGGAGCCCAGGATGTGACCGGCGTTGGAGAAGGTCAGTTTCACATCGGGTGCGATGTCGGTCGTTGAATCCCAGTCCACGTCAACCACGTGCTTCATGCACATGCGAATGTCTTCCATGTCGTAGGGCGTTCGCTTGCCTTCTGCACCGCCCACTTTGAGGTAGTCGGTTTGCAAGAGCAGCATCAGGTCTCGCGTCGGTGGCGTGCAGTAAACTGGGCCTCGGTAGCCGTACTTGAACAACACCGGAAGCATACCGGCGTGGTCAAGGTGAGAATGGGTGAGCACAACAGCGTCCAACTTGTCCAGCGGCAAGGCTTCTGGCGCGTTGAAAAACGGCATTGGGTCGGTGTCCGAAGCGATGTTGACGCCCACGTCGATCATGATACGAGACTCGTTGGTCGTGACGTAGTGGCAGGCTCGACCCACTTCACGGTAGGAACCGAGCGCAGTGACGCGGGCCCAGGTGCCTCCTGGGCGGGTTGGGCGGTGAATGTTCAAACCGAAGTCCTTCAACAGTTTACGTCGCTCATCCCCGTGGGTTTGACGGTACATGCGGATGTCATGAACCGTTTTCGAAAACAGAGGTGGCGTTCGCTCAACTTTGACGGCCCAACCGGTTTTGTCCCGAATCGCGTTGCTGTTCTCACCTCGACGACCGATCGCCGTGCCGGGCTGCCGACATTGGATGATCACCTCACGGTAACAAGCGTCGAAGTACATCTCGGTGATGTCGGCCTCCTCTGGAATGATGTCTTGGATGACGTCCTTGGCTTCGTCCATGTCCATCATGGCCTCGATGGGGGTGCGCAGCACGATCTTCCGCTTGACGCGTCGTGCGATTTTGCCAATCAAACCGTCTTGCCCCGTAAAGGGCTTCATGTTCGCCGTGATGATGGCGATGTTGCCAGCTTCCAAATCGATTTCATATTCGATGTTGCGAGGAATGATCTTCGCGATCTCGTCTTTCAGTTCTCGGTAGGTCATTTGCATGATGTTCACTTCACGCTCCCGCAGTCAGCATGGACCACAGCGCACTCCCGGAGGAGTGGGAAGCGGCAGAGCCGCGGGAAAATGAACCTCACTTCAGGAGTTTGGCAATCTCGTCTTGCGAGACTTGTTGGTAGCCGGAACCCGGCGTGATGATGGCCAAATCCATGCCGTTGCCGGAGGCCGCATCACGCTGTCCCGATGCATGGAGGGCTCTCGCTGCCAACTTTAAGGCCTCCGCCTGCGACATGTTTTCCTTGAAGCCGTCCTCAAGCACACCGTACATGTACGGCGAACCGGAGCCGGTTGCGCAGTAAGCGTCTGGAATAGAACCGCCTGCAGAGTCAATGGAATACACGTGGCCACCGTCGTCGTCAACACCAACGATGAGGAGTTGCACCCAGTGAGGGCGACCGGAGAGGATGTTCGCTGTCAGGGTTGCAGCGCCCTTGACGGTCATGGGTTGTTGACGGCGGAGTTCGAACAAGGCCACTTCAGCAGCCAGTGTGCGGGACAGGGATTGAGCGTGGCCAACCAAACCTGCCGTGGTCAAGGCGAGGTTGTGCCCGATCTTGAAAAGTTTCTGAACACTCTTGTTTGCAATGAAATGACCCATGGTAGCACGGTGGTCTGCGCCGACGACGACGCCTCCCTTGAACGTGATACCGACGGTGCTGGTTCCGGTCTTCATGACGGTCTGGTGTTCTGACATGAATCCCTCACTCCCCCGACACTTCTTGAACCTTGGGCATTGAAGGAATGAAGCACCGGAAGTTGAGCGCCGCACACCAAACCCAACGCTGAGGAGGAACTTCAGGGGAGTGTTGAAGAAGCCTCGTTCTCAAGGTATTCATGTGCGGCGAAGGCGACGAAAGGAAAAGGACGAGGCTCAGTCCTCGCTGGATGCCTTTTCTCAACCCGTGCCGCAGGGTCAAGCCCCTGAGCCAACGGTGCCGGAGATGCCTGACCTCGACCTCCTTGAAGCGGCCGAAGCCAAACTGAACGAACAGCCCACATCCAGCGCACAACCGGTGGCGCCCCCGACAGGTCCCCGCAATTTCGCGATGCCCAGCGCAGCCAGCACGCCGGCACCTCGAATGCCACGAAGCGAGGTCACCTACCACAACCTCAACCAACTCTACCCTCATGCGCCTGTGCCGCTTTTCGAGGGCGAGATGGTGCTCCACAACTCGACCTTGTTGGACCTGACCGGCTGCGGTCAACTGATGGATTGGGTCGCCGATGGTCACGGGTGCATCGTGGAAATGAAACGGATGATGAAGCGAACCACGGAATTCAACCAGGCCTTGAGCATGCTGTACCAGTTCATTGAGGGTGATGCGCAAGGCCAAATTATTCGTATCACGGACACGCGATTGCTCCTTCTCCCCCAGGGATGCCGTGGTATTCGGGGCACGGAAATGGAAGGGTTTGCCGTCGAGAGCGACGACCTCAAGGACGTGTATGAATGAAAGAGCAAGCCATCGACATGCCCTGCCCGATTTGTGCGTCGACCGGCAACGTCAATATGATCGCTCACATCGATGAAATCCCCTATTTCGGCGAACACACCCAGGTGACCATTCTTTGCCACGATTGTGGCTGGCGGCAGACCGATTTTATCCCAGCCGAGGGAAAAAAGGCGGGGGGCTGGTCAATGGTCATCGACGACGAAGACAAACTTCGGGCGAGGGTGGTCCGTTCCTCGTCGTGCACCGTTTGCATACCGGAATTGGACTTGGAAGTGAACCCAGGAACCAGTTCGACCGGCTATGTATCCAACGTGGAAGGGGTCCTGCATCGCTTTCAGGAGATCATCAACATGGTTGAACGGGACATTTCCAACCAATTTCTTGCCGCAGAGGGCGACGAACGCGAGGCACTGATGAATCAACTGGCAACGCTCCAACAGATGACATTGACGCTCTCGAACCTCGGAGGACCTGACGGTGAATCCATCACGCTTGAACTGCTTGACCCACACGGTCATTCCATGATTCTCCACGGGGATGCTGTGGAGCGTGATTTGACGGAGGACGAACTGGAATCGTTGCCTGTTGGGCCCGACCCAGCCGTGTTTTCCACGGACGATGTCGGCGATTCATCGTGAGTCATCTGCGAGGAACTCGGCGACCTGATGGGCGGTTTGATCACGCATCTCGTGGAGTTCGCTCATCCATGCAGTCGCTCGTTCAATGCACAATTGCTTCATTTCACCGGCGAGGAGCTTCCCTGAGCGGAAGGCAGCGTTGATTTCGCCAAGGTAGGCGTCGTCTTCTTCGAAGAAATACATCATGTATTGGTAAGCAACGTCGATATCGGGGTTGCCACCAAGACGACGGTGCTCTTCCACCGTTGGTTGGCCGCCGGAAAATGCCCGCTTGATCTTCTTCTCTACGGTGGCAATCTCATCGCGTAAGAACAAGGTCGTTTTTGGCTGACTGCTGCTCATTTTGTCGCCCGTCATGCCGACGGCGAAGTGATGGTAGGTTGAGGCAGGTGCCATCAATCCCGGACCACCCAAGGTCCGCTCCAACCGAAGGAGCGCCATGCGAATCGAATGACGGTCTCGGGACGTGGCGGACGGGATGTGAACCGTTCCCTGCTTTGGACTTGAGACGATGTCTGAAAATCCGAGTTCAGCAACGGCGTCCACCACGCGGTCAAACACAGCAGCAACCTTGGCTTTGTCAACACGGCCGTTGGGCAGTTGCCCAAACACCTCGGCGTTCTCATCATGAACCGAGAGGCTCACAAGCCATCCCCTTGAGGAGGATGCTCGGAGGTTGAACCAGTTGGTCTTGGCCGCCAAGCCGCGAGTTAGACGAAGGTGAGGGTCTTGGTCAACACCCACAGGAACCACAATGGGACGAAGGCCACCGTATTCTTCCAATTGGGGGTGTAAGATATCACCAACTTGCACCAAAGGTGCTTGAACATGGGCGAGGTTGGTTTCACCACCGAACCCATAGATCGCCTCGAATTCACTGAGGTTGGTGCGCTTACCAAGTTGGAACCCAAGGCGTTGAACAACGGGCCGGGTCGATTGGAAGTAGACGCTGGTTTTGTCCGGATCAAGGCCCAGAGCAGCGTAGTGAGCAATGTACTCCTCAAGGGCAGTGGAACGTCCCTTGGCAAGGGAAACGCCCCGAGTGGCCTGGCTCTCTAAGTCGGCAACAGCGATGGTCACGTCGCCGCCTTGTTGTTGAAACCACTTGACCTGTTCCACCACCATCGAGTGGCCAAGGTGCATTTGACCGCTGGGCATCAGCCCTGTCAGGACGCCGAACGCTTCGCCCGTTCGCTGAGCTTCCAGGATGTGGTCGACGTCTCGATGGGCGAACACAATGCCTCGACGATGAAGTTTGGAAGGTGAAACGAGGTCGACATGCTCCATGGACGTCAAACCGAACTGGTCAATGATACGGTCGTAATCGGTGGATTGAGCGCTGCCCCACGGGTCAATGACCAAGTCATCTTGAGCCATGTTTGCCTCCTCCATCAGGCCTACGCTTCCTCGTCGGCATCAAGGCTTCGCATGATTTCATGGTCCGAATACCGTTTTTGGCTCTCGGCCCGCAACGCCAGTTGTTTCATGGGACCCAATCCCTCACGACCCAGCACACCCAGCATGACAAAGACGGTGAACACGCTGACACCAACCACGGCGTAGGGAATCCACGCATCAGCGCTCTCTGCTGGGCGGGGCTGGACCAGCCAAGTAAATCGAACGTCGGTGTCATCGACAAAGCGCTTCGCCCACTTGAACAGGTCGGTCGTTTCATGACCGGCCACCGTAACGGCAGCAGAATGGTTGTTGAAGAAGGTCGCTTGGGCGAGCACGTCGTGTTCAACATCAGATGCATTGAGCGTGATGTTGACCGCATGGCCGTTAATCACAGAGAGGACCAAGGTGCCGTCATCTTGTTGCCACCACCCTTCTTGGGCCAGTTTCTCACCCTCTATAGAAGGGAGGTTTACGTTTGATTTTGCTGTCGAAACATTGGAAACCTCAACCCCTTCAACATCGATCAGCCACGTTAACGGGACATTCCATGGAAGGCCATCAGACACGGCACGACAGGCCTCGGTCTGCAAGGCTTCGAACGTGATGACCGTACGTCCATCGACTTCCGCTACATCTCGCTGGTATTCGTAGCATCGCTTGGCCGACCATGACGACCATGCTTCCCCCCACGTGGTCAACCAGATACCGGGTGTGTCGTCGAGGTAGGCGAGGACGTCGCGGTCATGCCGCACCGTTGCATCGTTGACACGGCCAATCCAGTACAAATTGACCAGGCCGCCCATCTCCACCTCTGTTTTGAGGGCCTCAAGCGAGGCGATGCCTTTCTCCAGGCTTCCTCCGCGCCGGCCCAAATTGTACCAGTCCCAGATATCAACGGGGACATCGCTGGCGTTGTGCCAAGCGGTTTCTTCGAGGTTGGTTTCGTCGCCGTGAACCACAAAACCTTGGCTGGCCACTTTGGTGTGGTCCGACATGGTGAGCGTTGAGGGCGTGAAGGTTGACAAAGGAGCAACGCCCCAACGACTGGCGTTGGTTCGTTCCTCGATGTAGGCCTTGCAAGCGTTGGCAACCGCTCCGGGATCGTTGGACCACGACAGGCCCGGCATACCGTAGCAGCCAAATTCATCACCAAGATCTAGGCGCTCCTTCGCAAATGAGGTGCGCAACCATCCATCCTCCTCCCACGCAGCCTCTGCAAGGGCGACCGGGTGAAGAACCACAGAGACGACCAACACCCCGAGGAAAACGGGGAGGGACATCGAGACTGAGCGGCTCATACCCTGCCCTCCTGTCTGTGGCCTTTCACGCTTGTCCTTTCTCCCATTCTGCCCGAACGGACCGCAAGAGGCTCGTTTGGTGAAAAAACATCAAAACCTCCCCGGACGAGGTGGGTGCATGAGCGAGGGAGGTGAACTGGAAACCGCATGGCAGACCCTCAAGCCCCATTGGGTCATTGAACCGAGCGCCGAACCCCTCCCTTCAACACCCGTGTATGCTGGTTTGCGCATGTTCCTCTCACCTGCACTTCGCCCACTTTTGCGATGGCGAATCCATGGGGCAGACCGAATCCCACGGAAGGGGGCGACCATCCTCGCGGCAAACCACCTTTCGCACGTTGATCCGATTGCGGTCATTGCTGCAGCTCGCCGCACCACGCATTACCTCGCCAAGGACGGACATTTCACCAACCCGTTGACCCGTTTTATCATGCGAGCCACCGGGCAAATTGAGACGCATCGAGAGGCGGGCGGGAGCGACGCGTTGGCCAGTGCTGCCAGCATCCTGCACCATGAGAAGGCCCTGGGCATTTTCCCCGAGGGCACGCGCTCAAAGCGAACCGAGGCCCCCTTTCTTCTGCCTGGAAAAACGGGCGTGGCACGGCTTGCAGCGGCTTTTCCTCACGCCGTGGTGGTACCGCTTGCCTTGGTCGGCACCCGTGACATCATGCAACCACAGCACCACAAATGGCCACGGCTCTATCGGCGCTTCGATGTGAATGCAGGCCCAGGCGTGACCTGGCTTCAGTGGTTGGCCTCCAGCAACGGCGGCAACATGAACGCAGAAGGACTTCAAGCCCTCGCACAACAGGATGAGCACGAGATCAGAGCGGAACTTGCTCGCCTGTATCGGTCCTTCACCGACCAGTTGATGGCTTCCATGTCAGCGCTGGGCGCACCTTGAGAGTAGAAATATCCTCGCAGTGCATGATGGGTGTGACGTTGCACCACACCGAGTTCGGCCTCCTTGACCTCACCCCTCAATCAAAGCGGGCGATGCAGCCTACGCCCGAACGAATCAACGCTGAACTGCGTGGGCTTGCCCTGCTGGATAGCATCGTTATATCGGCCAAGTCGTGGGGTCGTGAACTGTGTGCGCTGACCGGGAACACCACCTTGGTGGCTGCGCTGGATGGGTTTGAATTGAAAATCCACGTGATGGAAACCCTCCGAAAGTTCCTTCTTTTTGACGATCCCCACCTCGTGGTGAGTTTTCACCGCGGCCGCAACCGCTCAGTGGGTAGCGTCGAGCAAGTCTGCATCCTCTACAACCGCCAACATCCAGGTTGTGCGGTGGCCGATGCCTTGGTCTCCCTTGTGCTTTTGGGCGAAGCAAACTGGCCAGAGAACGCTACACCGTCAACGCTTCGTGAATTTGCTATGGCGGCCCAAATCGAGCAGCGAGCACGTCGTCTCAAACTCGGCCTGATCGATCTGACCCTCGAAGATCTTGAGGAAATTAACGACATCCGAAAGGCCCTCGATCTTGGCATTCCACAAGCAGCCGTTGACATGTTGTGCTCCTTCTGCCGTCGTTGCTACACCTGCAAAGGCATGGAAATCGAGGCGGTAAAGCGATACACGGCTCCTTTGTTCGATGAAATCCCTCGTCAGGCCGTAGAAGCCTATGCGCTCAGCCCGAGCACGCCCAGCGACCTGTTGTTTCTTCCCGATTTTGCCTTGGTTGCTTGAACAACCCCTAAGTGCTTCCTCCGCTGGTTGTGTACAGGTGATTCTGTGCAAGCGTACCTCGACCTCATGAGCCACATCCTCGCCGAAGGAGCTGACAAAGGGGATAGGACGGGCACAGGAACAAAGTCAGTTTTTGGTTACCAAATGCGGTTCGACCTCGCTGATGGCTTTCCGATGGTCACCACGAAAAAACTGCACCTGCCCTCCATCGTCCACGAATTGTTGTGGTTCCTCAAAGGCGATACCAACGTGAAGTACCTCCAAGACAACGGTGTCCGCATTTGGAACGAATGGGCCGATGAAAACGGAGATTTGGGGCCGGTCTATGGAAAGCAGTGGCGCCGCTGGGAAACAAAAGACGGGCGCATCATCGACCAAGTTCAAGAGGCCATTGAGGCCATCAAAACCAACCCCAACAGCCGAAGAATCATCGTGTCTGCTTGGAACGTGGGGGAACTGGACGACATGGCGTTGATGCCATGTCATGCCTTTTTCCAATTTCACGTCGCCGATGGTCGTCTGAACTGCCAGCTTTACCAGCGAAGCGCCGACGTCTTTCTCGGCGTTCCTTTCAACATCGCATCCTACGCACTGCTGACCCACATGATGGCCCAAGTGTGCGACTTGGAGCCGGGGGTTTTCGTCCACACGCTGGGTGATGCCCACCTGTACAACAATCACCTTGACCAAGCTCGCCTCCAAATCACTCGAGCGCCGCTGCCACTTCCTACCCTCAACCTGAATCCAGACATCAAGGAGATTGACGGGTTCACCTACGACGACATTGAGGTGGTGGGCTACGAACATCATCCCCACATCAAGGCCCCCATTTCGGTTTGAGGTGAACGAAGTGCTGTCGATGATCTTCGCTTGTGATGAGAACGGTGCCATCGGAAAAGACGGCGACCTACCGTGGCGTCAGTCCACTGACCTGCAACATTTCAAACGAACCACCCTCAACAAAACCGTGGTCATGGGTCGAAAAACATGGGAAAGTCTTGGCCGTCCACTTCCCAACCGCCGCAATGTTGTCATGACACGCCAAGGGGTTGAAGACGACATTGAAGTGATGTCCTTTGACGAAATCATGGCGCTCTCGGACGAGGACGATGTCGTGATCATCGGCGGTGGCGAAATCTATGCCCTGTTCCTCCCCTACGCCAAGGAAATACACCGCACCGTCATTCACACCGTTGTGGAAGAGCCTGACACCTTTGCCCCGGCCATCAACACCGACGAGTTCTATCTGATCGGAGAACGGCAGGTAGCAGCAAGCGATCGCGACGAACACGCCATGACGTTCCAGCATTGGATTGCCTGATCATTCGGGCCGGTACTCCGTCACCCGAACACCAAGTCGACCCTGCAAGGCTTCCCGCTTCATGATTCGAGCGTATTTTTTCTCAAAGGCCGCTTTGAGGTCAAGTTCCATGGCCAAACTGTGACCCATCAAGAGAATGAGGACATCCGCCATCTCTTCAGCACACTCCTCCAGCGGTTTTCCCTTGGTGACCGCCGCAGCCAATTCACCCAATTCTTCGATGGTCAACGCCAATCGGTAGCCCATGTCGTGGCCGTTTTGGCCTGCAAAATCGTGCTTGTGATGAAAAGCGGCGACCTTCTTCATCATGGCTTCCCATTCGTTGGATGGCTGGTGATTCATCCAATCTTCAACTGAAAATCCCTTCATGAACACGACTCAGCCGAGCAGCCCTTGATGTTTGGCTTCGTCAAGGATACTGAAGATGCACGACCATACGGGTTCAAGCCGGTCGTTGGCTTGCGCAGAGACATCCTCGTGATCAAGTGCCATTGTTGCATCAGCCGGGTCCCTCCCAGCCGCCCAATTTGAGGAAATGCAGACCGCAGCATAGGGGAGGCTGAGTTCACGTGACAGCTTTGCTTCCCTGGGCATGGTCATGCCCACCATATCACCTCCAAGACGTTCGATGGCGTCAACCTCGGCTACGGTTTCAAATTGAGGACCTTGGGTTAACCAGTAAGTGTAGCGCATGATTTCTTGGCTGTCAAAATGTTGAGCATCGCGAAGAATGGCCTCAAGCATAGAATTCATTGTTTCATCAAATGGAACGGTGACGGAGGTAAAGGTGGATTCGTCGTCGTGGAACGTGGTGGCTACTCCTGTAAAATCAATGTACTGTTCGGCGAGGGCTACCTTCCCCGGGGCGAATGAGGAGGCGATAGCTCCAACTGAGCAAACGGAGAGGATTGCATCAACATTGGATTGGGACATGGCCGTCATGTTGGCTTTGTGATTGATCATGTGCGGTGGACAGCCATGACCACTGCTGCTGTGGTGGCGTTGGAGAAATACCAATTCATGCACGGTGCCCCCGATGCTCAGAGAAAAACAACGCAAGGGCACCTGCCCGTAGGACGTGTCAACATGGACATCATCGGTGCGAATGACTTCACCCCCCACATCTGCGATACGCTTGGTGAGGTCCATGTTGATGAGGCCGGTTCCTCCTATAACGCCCAGTCGCATGTTTACCGCACCCTGTGATGATTTGTCAAGTCTACGGCGATTGAGAATCATCTGTGCTGACATCCATTTCATTGATGGCTCGGGCAGCCGCAACAACATCGCCATCTTCCCACCAGTCGACTGCAACAAAAGTGGGCCGTTTTCCATGCATCTGCCAGCACTCAACAGCCCGCTCGATCAAAAATTCAGGGTCGTTGGTCTCCTCTGCATTGTTTGGACTTGACAGTCCCAATGGGCCGCTGAGCCAATTGTTCATGTGGAACACGACTTGTTCCTCATCGCCGCGATGAGGATTGCAGTCCATTTCTTCCTTGCTTTCCTCGGCGTAATCCGTTGTCCAGCTGTGTGTGAGGAAATCATGGAACCATGGATACGCCTCATCGGAGGATTGTTCCCAAAAGACCACCAGTCGTTTCCCATTTTCAACCATCTCTCGAAGGGTTGGCCAAGGTTCGTCCAAGCCGTGAACAAAGGCATGCACCATGAGGCCAGTCTCGTTTAACACATCGTGAAGATGGGGGGGTTCAACGTAATTTTCAACCAGAAGCGTCACCACATCGTTTGGTGCGCTCATCATGTGGTTTTCCAACGCCGTAAGCCACGCCCGAGCGTCCACACTGCCATAGCTGCAGGGGTTGATGGCCCCTCCGCTGCTCCCGTGGCAGAAACGAACACCATTGACACTCGGATTGGACGGGTCGGCATAATGCGTATCGAGCATAAACGCCCTCATGCCTGCATCCCACTGAGCGTCAAGGCCGGTACGATGGTTGCTTGCTGGGTAAAAGATGCCATCCTCATGTGTTGCAAAAGCATTGTGCGTTTCAGGAAAGGTCACGTTATCATAGGTGCGAGAACACAATTGGTCCCAACCGTTACACACCATGCCATCATCGTCTTCCTCTTCAGGCTCCAATCCCGCAACATCCGTAGGGACAACAGTGCATCCTGGCATGGAGAAGAGCACTCCCACGAGGAGAGCCACCAAGATCCGCTGCATGGGCGGCCCTGCAGGTTACTACGCATCAAGTCAATGGTGCAGTCGGCGTCACTCGTTGAGGCGAGCGATGAGGTCCGCTTTCTTGCCTGAAACGGGCTTGCCAGCGGCCTTCAGCAACTCCTTGAGTTCGGCCACCGTCATGCTGTCGTAATCTGCACTTGCGTCCTCAGCAGGTGCGGCCTCTTCGGCAGGAGCAGCGTCTTCCACGGCGGCAGGTTCAGCTTCAGGTTCGGCCTCAGCAGCCTCTTGTTCAGCATCGGCGTCTTCGACGTCTTCGCCACCACCATCAGCCTCTTCTTCGGCCATGGCAGCAGCAAGTGCTGCAGCCTTCTTGGCCTTGAGTTCGGCGGCCTGGCGCTCTTCTTGAGCGTGGATTTCATCGAGGGTGGGACCGTCAGAGGCCACCACACCTTCTTGGAGAAGCTGACTCTTGCGGATGGCCACAGAGCGAACGGGATAGATGGACTTCACGCCCTTTTCGATCTCCTCTTCCAGCTTACCATCAAGCAATGCACGCTGAACATCAGAGTACGTGTTCTTGGCGCAGAATGCGATGATGATGTCCCGGGTGCGGGTTCGCATGTCCTGCTTCACCGAGGTTTGGACACGCTGTTGCGTGATGATCAACGGCTTCATTCGCACCAAGTAACCATCGGTGGTGACCACGTCAATCACATCGTCGACCTTGCCACGGTAGCGGCGAATCTGTCGGCGTGTGTGGTCGGTTTGGTGGTGGTGACCGATGAACGTGGTCAGGGCATCTTGACCAACGCATTCCGTGACACGGAAACGCATCACGACATGCATCTTGGAGAAGTTGCCGTCAAATTCCTGCTGCGTCATTTCGTAGACGCGGCCGATGATGTGTTCGTCAGACTCACCGAGTGTTTCGCCAATTCGCTTAAAGTCCCATGGATGGCGAGGTGCACGAATGGTGTACCATCGCTTCAACTTCCACTTGTCACGTTGTTTACGCGCTGCTGCACGTGCCTTTGCACTAACTTTCTTCGCCATGTCGTTCAACTCGGTGTGTCTTGCGGGGGCTACCCCACTTGCAGGTTGCCGACTCACCTCCCCTATTTGAATGGGCCTCATGGCAAGAACGCTGGCGTGAACCCCGATTCGGCAACCTCTTGACCCTCGCCCGCCACCCGGAGGTTGTGGGGCTTCATCACATCACATGGAGAGCGACGGCCAGTGCCGTTTCGAACGTGGAGGTGCTGGCCGAAGCCATGGCTTGGCTCGTTGGCGATGAAGAGGCCGTGGAGCTGGACCGCAGCACTTCATATCACGGACCCGAAATGACCCTTGTGAAGGCATCGACAGCGAACAAGCGAAGAGCAGCCCGGTCCTTTGCCCGGCTTGGCGAGGCCAACCTTCGCCAACTCATTGACGAGTTCGACCAGCGGGTGGACCAACACAACGTGCTCCACTTTCGACTGAGCATGGACTCGCTCATTCGCGGTGAACCGGAACTGGTGAACGCCACCGGAACCGGGACCGTCAAAGGTCAGGCGAAATTTGAGGTGTATTCAGGACTCCCTGCTGATGAACAACTTCAGGCGACGTTTGACGAAGCGTTGGGACTAGCGGCGAGGAATGGTGCATGAGGTCTCGTGCACGACGGCCTTCGTGTGTCCTTCTCGTTGCCATGCTATTGATGGCATGGACACCGGTGATTCAGGGCGACACCAACGAATCCTTTGTCCACCCGACGCCGAGTTGCCATGCCGACCGCACCAACTGGACGCTCGGTCTGGTCTACTGCAACGTCAACGCTTCAACGGGCTACACCTTGTTCTCACCCATTCCCTCCAACACCACCTACCTCATCGACCACCAGGGCCGCTACGTCCACCACTGGACCTCACCAGGCGAGCATCGACCCTCGCTTTCTGCCTACCTTCTGCCGGACGGAGATTTACTCCGCACGGCCAACAACGCCGCCGATTCGGTCGGCAACTTCTCTGGCGGAGGGACCTCCGGAAAAGTGGAACGCATTGCGTGGGACGGGACCTTGGAGTGGTCATGGACGTACGACAGTGAGCAGTACATCACCCATCATGACATCGAACCGATGCCAAACGGCAACATCCTCATGATCGCTTGGGAAGACAAAACAGAGGACGAAGCCCTGCAGGCAGGACGCAACCCCGCCATCGCCAGCGACTCCCCCGGCGGCCAAAACAACGTTTGGCCCGACCACATCATCGAGGTCAAGCCGGTGGGGACCGATGATGCTGAAATCGTTTGGAAGTGGCACGCATGGGATCATTTGATCCAGGATTACGACCCCTCCAAGGACAATTACGGCTCGGTGGAAGACCATCCTGAGAAAATCGACATCAACTACGTCGGTGGAACGGGCAACGCTGCCGGCCGTGCCGATTGGATGCACTGCAACGGCATTGATTACAACCCCCAACTGGACCAAATTGCGCTCTCGTGTCGAAGCATGAACGAGATTTACATCATTGACCACAGTACAACCACAGAACAGGCGGCAGGGAGCACCGGCGGCCAAGCCGGTAAAGGGGGCGACATCCTCTACCGTTGGGGCAATCCTCAGGCGTACGACAAGGGCCTCTCAAGCGATCAGCAATTGTTCGCTCAACACGACGTGCAATGGATTGAGGCAGGCCACCCAGAAGCGGGTAACCTCATCGTGTTCAACAACGGTAACGGCAGGTACCCCGCCTACTCATCTGTTGACATCATCCGGCCCACCCTTGACAACGGCACCTACGTGTTGCAGGCCAATGGAACCTTTGGACCCGCTCTGCCTGCGTGGTCATGGGATCAAGGCGAAGCCATGTACTCCGGCGCCATCTCCGGGGCTCAAGCCTTGCCCAACGGCAACGTGCTGGTCACCCACGGCACGCAAGGAACCCTGTATGAGGTGAGCCAGAACGGCGATGTGGTTTGGGAGTACATTGGCCCCATCGGAGCAAACGGGCCGTTCAACCAAAGCGAACCAATTCCTGAAGGAAACCGTGCTGGGAGTACGGCGAATGCCATTTTCAAAGCCACACATTATTCCGAAGCGTTCCTGAACGCCACCGGCCAAACCTACGTTTCCGGCACCTACGTCGAAAACTGGACTGACGCATGCCCTTCGCAGGATGCGTGGGGTTGGGACCGAGACGGTGATGGATGCATCGATGATTCGGACGGCGATGGTGTGAACGATCCGCTCGATCGCTGTGCTCTTGGCGACGACGGCATTGATGTGGATCAAGATGGCATCCCTGATGCTTGCGATTCGTACGTGGACCAAGACGGAGATGGCGTTGTCGACGAAAGCGACCTCTGCATGGGTCATGACGACAGCGTGGACGTGGACCGTGATGGTGTCCCGGACGGTTGCGATGAACTGATCGACAGCGACGGTGACGAGGTCGAGGATGATGTGGATGCATGCCTTGGCCACGACGATCGAATCGATGTTGATGCAGACGGCACGCCAGATGGATGCGACGATTTGATTGATAGTGACGGTGATGGCGTGGCCGACAATGACGATGTTTGCGTCGGTGACGACAACGTTGACAGTGACGGCGACGGCGTGGCTGATGATTGTGATGCTACCCCGCTGGGTGAAACCGATACCAACAACACGCAGCCATCCGACCAATCATCCGAAAACGGTTCGAATGACAATGACATGAACAACGAGGTGGGTTCAACCGACGAGGACGCGTCGGTTTGGTCGGGAAGCGTTCTCGTCGTTACACTCACCATCATTGGTGTGGGAACGATGGTCGCTCTCCGACGCCGGGCATGAGCTGCATTTTTCGGCCAACCGAAACCAAAATCTCACCATGACAAGGCATTAAGTAGACCGTCCGTTGTGGTTGAACCGAGGAATCCACATGCCCCACGTCGTTACTTCCGCCTGCGTTGACCACAAGTACCAGGAATGCGTTGCCGTCTGCCCGGTTGAAGCGTTCCGAGAGGCCGATACCTACCTGGTGATCGACCCGGATGAGTGCATCGACTGCGGAGCTTGCATCCCCGAGTGCCCCGTGGACGCTATTTTTGCGGACACTGATGTTCCCGAAGGAGAAGAGGCGTGGATTGACCGTAACGCCGAAGAATCCGTTGACGCTGAAATCGCCGAAGGTGATTCCCCCGTCCTCGCCGATTAAGCAACCCACACGACGAAGAACCAACCGTCTTAAGGGAGGCCGGTTAGGCAAAGGCGTGAGCACCATGAAAACCGACTTCACTCAATTCCGGAAAGGAAGCGAACTCCTCAAGCGTGGATTCGCTCGAATGCAACAAGGCGGCGTCATCATGGACGTCGTCAACCCCGAACAAGCGGCTGTAGCAGAAGACGCCGGGGCCGTGGCTGTGATGGCCCTCGAACGTGTCCCAGCTGACATCCGCAAGGCTGGAGGTGTTGCGCGAATGAGCCATCCGGACATGATTCAGGGCATCCTTGATTGCACCTCGATCCCTGTGATGGCCAAATCTCGAATCGGACACGACGGCGAGTCCCGCATCCTCGAAGCGATGGGCGTCGACATGATTGACGAAAGCGAGGTTTTGACCCCGGCCGACCCTTACTTCCACATCAACAAACACGAATACGAAATCCCCTTTGTTTGCGGCGCCACCGGGCTTGGTGAAGCCACTCGCCGCATTTGGGAAGGTGCTGCCATGATCCGGACCAAGGGGGAGGCTGGTACCGGCAACGTGGTGGCAGCCGTCACCCACGCCCGGCTCATCGACCAGGAAATTCGACAGATTCAATCCCTTGACGACCACGGCCTGGACCTCGCCGCCGAGAAAATCATGGAACGCTACCGTGTTCTCGCTTCACACTCCGAACTCCCCGGCACCCACCTCGTCACGCCCTTTGGCGCCATTGACGACGAAATGCACGCTGGTGTTCGCTCGGTCTTGGACGATGTTCACCGACTGGGCCGTCTCCCAGTGGTCACCTTTTCGGCTGGTGGCATCGCCACGCCCGCCGATGCCTCCCTCATGATGCAAATGGGCATGGATGGCATCTTCGTCGGTTCTGGAATCTTCAAGTCAAGCGATCCACCCACCATGGCGGACGCCATCGTCATGGCCACGGCCCATTACGATGAACCGAGCAAGGTCGCAGAAGCCATGGCCATGATGGAAGGCATTCCCATGAAAGGCGACGAACTTGAAACGCTCGAAGTCCGCTTGGACCAGCGTGGCTGGTGAACACCTCAGTTGAGCGGGTCGTCGATGCCCACTTCACCCAGGGTCCACTTCAGGGTCTTCACCACACCCTCGAGTGCTTTGTGGTTGCGGGCGGCCTCCTTCATGCCCTCCTTGTCCTTCTCGGATTTGCACATCTCGTACCATTCCTTCCACTGATGCATTTTTTCAGTGGCTTGGTCGAGCATGTTTTCAATTTCTTCCCACGTTCGTTCGTAGGTCCGATGGGGCGTAGAACTCATTTGAATCGAATGGGGGCCAACACCCACCCTTCATAGATGCTTTTCCTACTCGCTCGCCTCGTTGGCGATTTTCTCGTTCACATAGCGCCTTCCAGCCACCAGAGTGGCGCCGTCACCAACGACGCAAGCGTCCAGCACCGTATCGTTGGGAAGAATGACATCTCGCCCCACCACCGAGCCGGATACCGTAGCGCCTGATTCAACGGTGCAACCGTCCATCAGCAGCGAATCGACCACAGTCCCGCCCTCGTGCACGACCGTCTCGGAACCGAGCACCGAGCGCTTGACCGACCCGTTCAGTTCAGCGTTGGTGGCATGAAGCACGTCTCCAACGTTCGTGTACGAAACCGGATACGAGAAGGGGAGGTCATCGTATCGCTGCATCAGGGTGGCTTGCGCCTTGATCAGTTCAAACGGTTGGCCCACATCAAACCAGACACCATCAACGGTTTGGGCGTACATCGGCCAGCCCAACTCCAAGAGTTTGGGGAAGAGTTGTTTGCTAAAATCGAATTTTTCTCCAACTGGAACGTGCTCGAACACCTCTGGCTCCAAGATGTACAAACCGGCGTTGATCACGTTGCTAAACGCCTCTTCCGGCGATGGTTTCTCCAAGAAGCGACGAATATAGCCCTCTCGAAGGTCACCGTCCACCTCTCCATCCGCACGACTTGACAACCCCACAATACCAAATTCTGATGGATTTTCGACCTCCCACAACGCCATGGTCACCTTGGCACCGTGCTTGCGATGAGCGGCCAACAACGAAGCGATATCGAAGGAAGCGACCGAATCTCCAGAACCCACCACGCAAGTGGTGATGATGTCCTCTCGCAGCAAACCGACACTGCCAGCTGTTCCCATGGGCGTTGATTCTTGGTTGATTCGAGCGGAGATGCGGTTGCCGTTCGCCAGTGTTCCGGCCCAACCATCAACGTGAGCTTGGAGTTGTTCACCACGGTAGCCGGTGGTGACAACGATTTCATGAATGCCGGCATCCACCATTGCATCCTTGACGAAATCGATCACCGGACGTCCGAGAACCTCCACCATCGGTTTAGGGCGTGTGGCCGTGAGCGGCATGAGCCGACTCCCTTGGCCTCCGGCCATGATGATGCCCAACATCGTACGACCTCAGCGTCGACGAATCGGACCCATGCGACGCATGTTCTTCTTCTTCGAAGAGGCACCGCCGCGCTTGGCCTTCTGTGCGGCATCGTCTCGACCCACGCCACCGAACACCAACTCGCCATCGGAGAGCAAGGATTGAACAAGCATGTCAGCAACTTCGTCGGACTCAGCGCCCGTTTTCATTTCAGCCTTGACCGACTTGTTGTGATCTGTAATCCAGGATTCTCGCTCCTGACGGGCCATGTTCAACTCATCACGGGCTTTGTTGACATTGACCATCAACTCGTCAATTTTCTCGTGAATGGCGTTGGCTTTCTCGTGAAGTTCCACCGATTCGTTGTGGTGGCGGTCGCCCTCTGCCTTGAGGAAATCACGGTGGTCAAGCCCTTCCTTGTACTCGGCCCACTTCTCGTCGGCTCGCTTCAGCGCCTCGACAAAGAGGTTGTGCGCATCGTCGGACTCTGCCTTCAGCGTTGCAATGGCTTCGTCAAGGTTGGAAAGGTCAACAGCCACCATCTCGAATTTGGCGACATCAGGTTCGAGTTCTTCTGCGCGGCGCTTCATCCGCTTGATTCGCTCCATGGTTTCCTTCTCCTTCTTGGTGCTGGAGGAGGTGGTTTGGAATTGTTCCTCGAGGTTGTTGATCTGACTCAGGAGCTGAGAGTACTCTGCGGTGGCGGATTTCTTTTCGCCGTGCTCGCCACGACGGCCCTTGACCTGAGCGAACAGATCACGAAGTTGAGCGTTGACAGCATCACGCTTGGCTCGGTGGAGGTTTCGTTCCGTGTGAATGGCGTCGAGTTCAGCCTTCATACCGTCGAGTTTCTCTCGGTGTTCTTTGTACTGGTCCTGAACAGCGTTGCGCTTCTTGGCCATGGCCTTGCCCTGATCACGGAACGAATTGCGGTTGTCTCGCATTCGACGAACCTTGGCTTCCATGTCCCTGAGTTCCGCAAGTTTGTCTGCGTCAGGGTTTTTCTCAGCATCATTGGGCATGCCGCGCATGAAGCCTCCACCACCTTCACCATTTCAAGGCTATGGCTGAGCGGAGGAACGCCATCAGACCGCAACATCGTTGAACAGGACCATGAGGAGACGAATGGCAGCCACCACCAGCCCCAGTCCACCAAAGAGGTAGGAGACGTAGGTGCTGGTGGACCGAAGCCACTGACGGAACTCCGCTCGGACTCGGACGTTGATTTGGCGCCCGAGCAACAATTCACCGTTGGTTTCCTCGAGGCGGACGGAGACGGTGGCGTCGCCAGCGCTGGTCGGAATGAGTGTTTGCCAAGAGACCGTGCTGTCCTTGAGAAGGCCCGACATTTTACCAAGAACGTCTTCATCACCTTCGGCTGCGAGTGGGAGCGCTTCAGAGGACCACCAATACTTCTCACCCGGTTCAAGACGGTAGGTAAGAGCCAGGTCCCTTGGCTCAAAGTTTGGAGTCTGGACGCGGAAGACCACCGTCCTTGTCTTGTTGGAAAGGTTGTGGAAGAGGGTGAACAGGTTTGCTTTGTCGGTGACGACGTTCTCCATGTCCACTTCGAAAATCAGGTCGGGCATGGCGGGCTTTCGTCCGCCTTCCAGATCTTGCTTGAGGCGGTCAACCATTCTGAAAAAAGCTGGACAGCGCTGATTGATCAGGCCAAGGAGGACCAACCAAGCTTCGAGGGTGAAGGTTTCGTGGGAGAACACGTGTTCCATGCCCTTCTTGGTCAGAATCTCGCCCATTTCTGACTCGAGCGTCTTTCGGTCAAGACCGGTGGCGTGCCGGTAAAGTGTCATCAGGAATTTCTCATGAGCGAAACTTCGGTCAATGCCTCGCTTGAACGTGCCTTCCAGCACTTTGGTGTATTCGTCATATTCGGAGCGAAGCAGTGGATCCATGTGGGTCTTGATGAGGTCGTTGAAAACCATGTTTAGGGTTGAGGGGTGGACAGGGGGCGTGTAGGCTGGAAGCAAGCCCGTTTGTTCAACCATGTTGAACGGTGTGCTGCGAGTGGGGAGGTGTTGGCCGACGGAAAGAAGCAGGAAGGAAGCTGCCACAAGAAGCAAGAGGTTCCCGTAAATGGAGCCGGTTCCGTACCAAAACACCACGATGAGCGTCAACGCTGACATGACGGCCAGCAACAGCGACTTGGTGTGATGGCTCATCGAGGTTTGGAGTTGGTAGAGCAAGCCGTCGTAGCCGTGAAGGGATTGGACCGAACGATGTTGGTCATTGGAGGCTTCCACCCGCTCGTGAAACGTGGCCAGCGAAATGCTCACTCGGTAGCGGTGGAAACCCACAGCGAGGATATAACCCAGCACCACGACGAACCCCAAACTCACCATGAAGGTTGAAAATCCAAGGCCAAGGTTTGGCTCGATGTTGTCCTTCCAAAACGCAGGAGAGGATTGGGCGAAGGCCCAGCTGATGAAAAACGTCAGCGCGGCGAAGGCCGGCAAGAACATGATGAGTCGAAGACCGGAGCTGACGATTTGGGAGTCGATGGCATGGACGATGGATTCCGACAATTGGAAACCGAAACCGCTCTTTTCCCCCACGTCGGTTTCGCCTTCGGTTTCCTCAACCTCTGGTGAATCCACATCTGCCATGGCCGGGGATGAGGAGGCGTGTTCTAAAGTGTTCACACCGAAGGCGTTTCAATTTCAACAAAAACGGACTGCATGGCCGTGTCGGAAAGTTGTGCAGCCCACCCATTCTCCAGAATAAAACCGTCCGTGGTGCGGTGAAGCCGTGCGCCGACGGCGAATCCATGCTTGTTCAGCGTTGCAAGTTCATGCGCTGGAAGCAAGAGCATGGAAAGGCGGCCGGCAGCACCTACGTCCATGTCACCCAACGAAAAATTCATGTGACCGGTCTGCAATCTCGCAACGATGTCAGCGGTTGGCTCAGGAATCGTCCGTCCACTGGGATCTAGGGTATCTTCGGTGATGAGCCTTGAAAGGGCAACCTCCATGTCGTCATCGATAGCGTGTTCAAGGCGACATGCGGTCTCGTGCGGATTACCGTCATAGGGAAGCAGGTCGAGCAGGACTTCAGCAAGCCGGTGGCGACGT
>CAXRAL010000048.1:0-21575 GCA_964228815.1 Candidatus Poseidoniaceae archaeon | reverse complement strand
AACAACGGAACGACCTGCTGGTCGGTTTCTCCTGCATTACCAGGAAACCTCTCGATCGATTCGAGTACGGGTGAAATCACCGGTTCAGTCAATGGAACACTGACCAATACGACCTACACGGTTACAGCCAATCACGGCTGTACGGGTAGTGGAACGGGTGGTGGTTCTGGAAGTGGTACCACGACCTACGGCAACGGCTCGACATGGAATGCCTTGGACTTGTATGGAAGCCAAAACGGCAGGGTTTGTCAATATATGTGCATCGCTGTCGGAGATACCCTTTATTTCGAGGGCTTTGATGGAGCTTCTAGTGGAACCAAAAAAACAATGTGGGCTTATGACACATCCAACGGTTCGGCTTGGCAAGTAGCAGGCGTCAACAGTTCAGATTTCGGTCCTGGCTATCATGGAATGACCATGGTGGTTGGTGATACCATCTACTTCTCAAACTCTGAATATGGAACCACTGGAAATGAATTGTGGGCCCATGACACCTCGAACGGGTCCTCATGGCGCGTGGCTGACCTCAACAGTGGATCAGGCAACAGTAATCCTGGTCGATACTTGTCCGTACTCGTCGGTGACACCATCTATTTCAATGCTGAATGTGGCAACACTTGTGGAAATGAATTGTGGGCACACGACACGTCCAACCACTCTACATGGCTTGCAGCTGATATTGCCACAGGCAGTGGCTGGGGCAACCCTGGTTCGGCTATGAATCACCTGATCGGAGACACCCTCTATTTCGATGCCTTCACCTCCTCACATGGACGAGAATTATGGGCACACGACACGTCCAACCACTCCACGTGGCAAGTCGCAGACATCTGGGCCGGCAGTGCGGAATCCTACCCAGGAAATGGTATGAGTGTGGTCGATGGAGACATCCTCTACTTCGATGCTCGAGATGCAAACGGCTTCAGTATCTATGCACACAATACCACCAATGGTTCCACGTGGCCAGTTCATACTCTATCTACCACAAGTTCGACTCCATTGACCAATTCTGTCATCAAAAAGACCGTTGGCGATGCCTATTATACCTCATACAATGATCCAAGCACCGGCATTGAATTGTGGGCGTGTGGGTTCACACTCCAATCCATGTGGCACGTTGCAGATATTCGCAGCGGTAGCCAAGGAAGTGCTCCTGGAACACTCAACAGCATTGTTGTTGGCGACACGCTTTATTTCGATGCGAATGATGGAAGCACCGGCGTTGAACTCTGGGCGCATAATACATCGAACGGTACCACTTGGCAAGTCGCTGAACTCAATCAAATTTCAAGCGGTAGCACAGGCAGCAATCCGGGATTCCACTTAATGGTGAGCGCGGGGGATGTCATTTACTTTGATGCAACAGGAACAAATGCTGGCGGTGGAAGTTACGGATATGAGTTGTGGGCTCATGACACTTCCAATCATTCTACGTGGCTTGTGTCAGGAAATACATTCTCAGGATTGTACGCGGGTCCAAGAGGACCAGGCGTCCTCATTGACGATACCCTATACTTCCCCGGTCTAAGTGATAACTCCACATCAACGGACCAGAGAGAAATATATGCACATCAACCTTCAGAAATTTCACCACAATCCGGTGGAACGGGTAGTGGCGGCTCAGGTAGTGGTGGCTCAACGGGTACGGGTGCAACCGAGACGTTCACCTTCAACTTGCAGAGTCTTGCAGATTCCGACGGCGATGGATTGCCGAACGATTTGCCAGGCGATTACGATGCAGCCGAAGGACCAACGCCCGGTCTTGTGGCCGACAGCGACGACGACGGCGACGGTCTGGACGACAGCGTTGAGACGGACACCGGCAACTACGTTGACGGCACGGACACGGGCACCAACCCGCTCAACCCCGACACCGACGGTGACGGCGTGTGCGACGGACCGAATGCGGTCGCTGGCGTGTGCGTTGCCGGTCCTGACACGAGCAACGGTGCAACGGTCATTTCCACGCCGATCACCTTGGTCAACAACTCGGCGGTTTCGGAGGTTGCGCCCTTCGTGACCCTCACCGGTGCAACCTACGCCATCGTTCCGGCGCTGCCGACCTCGATGCAGTTCGACGCGAGCAACGGCTCCATCTGGGGCACGCCGGACATGGTGATGGCCAACACGACCCACACGATGTGGGCCAACGACAGCAGCGGCGTGAGCGTGACGTGGACCTTCTTCCTCGAAGTCCTGGAGGACTTGGACGGCGACGGTTCGCCCGACACTTTGCCAAGCGATTACGACGCGGTCAACGACCCGATCCGCACGCCCGGCCTCGAAGAGGACCTGGACGATGACGGCGACGGCTACAACGACACGGCGGAAACCGGCACCGGTGCCTACGTTGACGAGAACAACACCGGCACCGACCCACGCGACCCCGACACCGACGATGACGGCGTGTGCGACGGACCGTCGCGCGTGCCCGGCGTGTGCATCGCTGGGCCGGACACCGACCCGCTCGGTCTGGTTCCACCGCCGACGCTGGTGGGCGTGAACAACACCGCGATCGCCACGCTGGCGCCCTACCACACGCTGGCGGGCGGCACCTACGCGATTGCGCCTGCCTTGCCCGCTTCGCTGGCGCTTGACGTCACCACCGGTGAGATCAGCGGCACGCCAACCGAGGCGATGGCCAACACGACCTTCACGGTCTGGCTGAACCATACGGACGGCTCCTCGGTGTCCTGGGACTTCACGGTTGAAATCCTCGAAGACAGCGACGGTGACGGCTTGCCCGACACCTTGCCGAGCGATTACGACCCGAACAACCCCGATTCACCCGGATTGGTCGAGGACCTCGACGATGACGCGGACGGTATCTTGGACACCGATGAGGTGAACGACGGCACGAGCCCGACCAACCCGGACACCGACGGTGACGGCATGTGCGACGGCCCCAACGCGGTTGGCGGCGTGTGCACGGCCGGACCGGACGCCTTCCCGCTTGACCCGTCGGCCGACACGGACACCGACGGTGACGGCATGCCCGACACCATCGACGGCCCCTCGACGAGCGTTCCACCGCTGGTCGAGGACGAGGACGACGACGGCGACGGTTTGGACGACGTCAACGAGACGGACACCGGACTGTACGTCGATGCGACCGACACCGGAACGGATCCGCTTGATCCGGACACCGACAACGACGGCATTTGCGACGGCCCCAACGCGGTGCCGCCCATCTGCGTGGCCGGTCCTGACGACACGCCGCTTGGCCTGACCGCCGAAGGCGACATCTACGCGGTCAACAACTCGGTCATGGTCTCGCTGACGCCGAAGTACACCATCCCAGATGGCACCTACGAGGTTCACCCGGCCTTGCCTGCGGGTCTTTCGATTGACCCTGCGACCGGCATCATCAGCGGCACGCCGACCGAAGTGGTTCCGCTGGCAGAATACACGGTGTACGGCAACGCCACCGCCGGTGGTCTGTTCTTCTCCTTCAACCTCGAAGTGCTCGAAGACACGGACGGCGACGGTCTGCCCAACGAGCTGCCTGAGGACTATCCGGCCAGTGGCGAACTGGTGGAAGACCTGGACGACGACGGTGACGGCGCGTCCGACCTGTCTGAGACGGGCACCGGCGTCTACAACGGCACCGGCGACCTTGGCACGGATTCCCTCAACCCCGACACCGACGGCGACGGCATCTGTGACGGCCCCAATGCGGTGCCTCCGGTCTGTTTGGCCGGTCCTGACTCGAACCCGGTGGGCACCGGCCCGCTCGGCCCGACCGTCTTGGTGAACAACTCCCAGACGGCGCCGATTCAGCCGCCCAACGCCGTGACTGGCGCCACGTGGGCGGTCTCACCTGCCCTGCCTGCAGGCCTCGTGCTCGATCCGGCGACCGGCATCATCACCGGCACGCCGACCGAAGCGATGGACAACACCACGTACACGATTTGGGCGAACACCACGGACCCGGCCTTCTCGATTGAAGCCACCTTCTGGCTCGAGATCCTGGAGGACTTCGACGGCGACGGCATGCCCGACGAACTCCCCGACGACTACCCGACGACCGGCTTGCCGCCCTACACGCTCGTCGAGGACGAGGACGACGACAACGACGGCCTGTCGGACGTCAACGAGACGGCCATCGGCTCTGACCCATACAATCCGGACACGGACGGCGACGGCTTCTGCGACGGCAACGGCACCGGCGACGGTGCGTGCTTCGCTGGACCTGACAGCGCTCCGCTCGATCCAGCGCTGCCGGTGAACACGGACGGCGACGCCTTCCCAGACGAGGACCCTGACGGTCCTGGCGGTCTGACGGCGGACGACGACGACGACAACGACGGCTACCTCGACACCATGGAAACGGACTGCGAGAGCGATCCACTCGACGCAACGAGCCTGCCTGACGACATGGACGGCGACGGCATCTGCGACCAGATGGACGACGACATGGACGGCGACGGCATCCTCAATGACGACGAGGCCGGTTTGCCGGACGGCACCAGCCCAAGCAACCCGGACAGCGACGGCGACGGCATCTGCGACGGACCGCAAGCGCCCGCCAACGGCGGCTGCATTGGCGGTCCTGACGCCTTCCCGCTCGATCCTGCCGGCGCGATGGACACCGACGGTGACGGCATGCCCGACACCCTCGTGCCCGACGTTGCGTCCACGAGCGTTCCACCGCTGGTGGAGGACCTCGACGACGACGACGACGGTTGGTCGGATGCCGACGAAGCCGCGTGCGGTACGTCGAACCCGTTGGACAACATGAGCGTGCCCGCGGACGCCGACAACGACGGCATCTGCGATGCGCTGGATCCGTCCCTTGACCTGCCGTTCACGATGGAGTACCCGACGCAGTACCTCGACCTCTTCGAGAACACGACGATGGATCCCTTCCTGCCGGTCATCAACGGCAGCGGTGACGTCACGTCCTGGGAGCTTGAAGGCGACCTGCCCGAAGGGCTGACCTTCGGCTGGAGCCCTGCGCGCGACGCCTACCTCGACGGAAGCATCCGCGGTACGCCAACCGGCGCTGCTGGGCCACTGAACGTCACCGTCTGGGCCAACAACTCGGCCCACAGCGCGTCCTTCGTGCTCTCGGTGACGGTCTTCGGTGATGCCGATGACGACGGACTGCCCGACGAGGTTCCGGACGGCTACATCGGAAACTTGACCGCGGACGAGGACGACGACAACGACGGCTATTCTGACGCGGAGGAATCCCGCTGCGGTTCCAACCCGAAAGACTCCGCCTCTGGTGAGGAGAGTTGGATCGACACCTGCCTGAGCGGATCCATCGACCTCGATGACCGGAACTCCTTGTGGGTCTGCCTGTTCCCGCTGCTGCTCTTGCTCCTGCTCTTCCTGCTGGTCGGTCGCAACCGAACCGCGGTGGTTGGGCCTGAGCCCGAGAACACCACGGCGGAGCCCGACTTTGTGAGCGGCGCTGGCACACAGGACAATCCGTTTGTCCTTGCCGCCGCTGGACCGGTTGAGGCCGGTTCGAGCGTTTCAACGGCTGAGACGATCACCATCACCGGGATGAGCGACATCCGGGTGGAGATGGTCGACCACAACGACGAGAACAATTACGGTCGCTTCACCATGTATGAGTCGGCCTTCAGCATGGAAGGCTCGCGCCGTTTGGCGGTGGGCAAGGACGGTGAGATGGTCATCAACTTCAAGTTCGACGACAGCGAATTCCCAACCTACGAAGGCGGAACCTACACCGCCCGCATCAAGTTGGGCAAGGCCAGCGTCTACTTCCTCTGGAAGGTCACCGTGGTGGCGGACGAGAAGAAGGCCAAGTCCGAAAAGAAGCAGACCATGAGCCGCATCAAGGAGCGCAAGAAGGATTTCGACTTCGAGCGCATCGGAACAGCGACCAAGAAGGACGCCGACGACCTCCAGGCGATCAAGGGCATCGGCCCCTACAGCGAGGAGAAACTCAACGCGTTGGGCATCTTCACCTACGCCCAGTTGGCCAACTTCGACCGTGAGACGGAAGACGAGGTCAACGAGGCCATCGAGCACTACAGCGGACGCATCCGCCGAGACGAGTGGGTCAAGCAGGCCCAGGAGATCGTCGGTGCGGAGGTCAAGGCCGACGAAGAGGCCCTGAAGGCCGCGGAGGAAGCCGAAGCCGCCCAGCGTGCGGAAGAAGAAGCCGCCGCCAAGGCTGCTGAGGAAGAAGCCGCTGCGAACAAGAAGGCTGAGGAAGAGGCCGCTGCTGCCGCTGCCGAGAAGGAAGCCAAGGCCAAGGCCGAAGCGGAAGCCAAGGCCGCCGCGGCGAAGCCGGTCACGAAGGAAGCCAAGAAGCAAGAGGAACTCAAGCGCGTGAAGGAGCGTTCGAAGAGCATCGACTTCAAGGTGCTCGGAACGGCCAAGGCCAGCGAGAAAGACGACCTCCAAGCCATCAAGGGCATTGGACCCTTCATCGAAGAGAAGTTGAACGCGCTGGGCATCTACACCTGGCTCCAAGTCAGCAAGATGACGAGCGCGCTCGAGGATCAGGTCAACGAGGCCATCGAGTTCTTCCCCGGCCGCGTCAAGCGCGACCAGTGGGTGGCTCAGGCCAAGATCCTGCTCGGCGAGGACGTCAAGTTGGATGAAAAGGCGCTCAAGCAGGCCGAGGAACTCGAACGCATCGCGCAGAAGGCCGAGAAGATTGACTTCGCGACGCTCGGTGTCGCCTCCGCCTCGGAGAAGGACGACCTGAAGGCCATCAAGGGCATCGGTCCGTTCATCGAAGAGAAGCTGAACGCCTTGGGCATCTACACCTTCCGACAGGTGGGCAACATGACGCCGGAGATCGAGGAGGAAGTCAACGTCGCCATCGAGTTCTTCCCCGGCCGCGTGAAGCGCGACGAATGGGCGCGGCAAGCCCGAGAATTCGCTGACGAGGCCTGAAAGGCTGATATGGAAATGTGGAGAGGCCAAAACCATGGCAAACGCGCTCGGTGAGCGGGACATCCCCTTCGTGCTGATTGGTATCAGTGCCGTGACCGTCCTCCTTGTGACGTGGTTGGCCGCGTGGTACTGGGCTTTGCTCGCCGTGGCCGCCATCGTCGGCGGGGGTTTCCTGTGGAGCCGCGTGCTCGGTCGAGCCGACCAGCCGACGCCCGATTTGATGTCCGCTGAACCCGGGTTCATGCGTGGCGCTGGAACGGCTGAGGAGCCCTACGTGCTGCGAAGTTCCCGCATGGTTCCCCCCGGTGGGATGGTGCAGTCCGAGGAGATCATCCGCATCGCTCACCTGGTGCCCGGCAGCCTCGTGCGTATCCGTGACGCCAACGAAGACGCCAACCTTGGCCGCTTTAGCGCCGTTGTCGCCGAGGGCGACGCACCGCCAAGCCTCGACCTCAAGGCCGACTTGGAGGGCAACATTGCCTTCCGCTTGGTGTTCAACGACAGCGCCCAGATGACGCTTGAAGGCGGCTCATGCACCTTCGACGGCCGCGTGGGCCGCGAAGAGGTTCGCGTGCACTGGGAAGCCCACCTCAAGGAGGACCGCGCGTACGTCGAAGCCCTTGCGGCCTTCGAGTCCAACCAGGTGCGCCGCACCGGTGAGCGTGCGTCCATCATGGCCCGCTACGAAGCGGACATCGCCGCTGCGGCGGAGTCGAAGGACAAGGACAAGCTCGAGGCCAAGGCACGTGACGCACGCGCCGAGTCCGAGGAGGCCATCGTCGAGGAGGAGCGCGTGGAGCGCGCCGCCCTCGACGAACTGACGGCCACGTCCCGCGAGGCCGCCGCCGCCACCGCGGCCGAGGTCGAAGCCGAGATGGACGGCCTGGTCGAAGCGGCGAAGGCCAAGCAGGTCGAGCAGGAACTCATGCTTGAGGAAGCACGGGCCTTCGAGGAGGCCGAAGCGGCCGCCCGCGAGGAGGCCAAGGCGCTCAAGCAGGCCCAGAAGGCCCTCAAGCGCGCCGAGCGCCAAGCCGAAGCCGAAGCCGCGGCGGCCGAGGCCGGCGAGGACGAGACGTCCGAGGCTAGCGAGGTCGACGAGTTGGCGGAGGAAGCCCTCCGCGCCGACAAGGAAGAGCGCATCGAGCGCGAGATCGCTGAGCAGGACGAGACGGCTGGCGACGACGATGAGGCTGAGGCCGCAGAAGAGCCTGAGCCCGAAGCCGAGGCGGCAGAGGAGCCTGAGCCTGAGGCCGAAGCCGAAGACGAGCCGGTCGACGAGGCCGAGGAAGCAGCGCCTGAGGTGGCTGAAGAGCAGCCCGAGCCTGAGGACGAACCCGAGGACGAGCCGGCCGACGAACCCGAGGACGGGCCGGCCGAGGACGAACCCGAGGCCGAGGACGAAGCCGAACCCGCGCCTGCTTCCGAGCACGAATTGACCGACCTCAAGGGCGTTGGACCCGCGATGGCGGCGAAACTCAACGCTGAGGGCGTCATGACCGTGGCCGACCTGGCCAGTCTGGACGACGAAGGCCGTGGACGCGTCGGGGACGCCGTGGGTGCGGCCAACAAGATCGATGCGTGGTGCGAGCAAGCACAGGCATGGACCTCGTAGGTGAGCGAAGATGCGGGCGCAGCGGTTCCGAGCGGTGCTGCTGTCCGTGCTGATGATTTCGCTTGCCCAGACCGCCTACATCAGCAGCCTCCAAGGCTGGGCCTATCCTTTGGCGGACGCAACTTCTCCAATGAACAGCGCCGGGTGCGACACCGCAACCTTGGGCGCGAACGACCCGATGCACGTGGACGGCCTGAACGGTGACGATTCGTGGGCCGGGACCACCGCCTGCCCAAAGGCCACCATCGTCTCGGCGGTGGAGAACTCCAGCAGCGGTGACGAAGTCATCGTGCACGAAGGTCTGTACCACGAGAACATCACCATCGACAACAAGGACGATTTCATCCTCCGAGCCGCCACGGGTGAGCGCGTGGTGCTGGACGGTACCCGCAGCATCACCGACGATCTCGGTGGCGTGTGGGGTGCAGCCGACAGCGACGGCATCCAAGAAGTGACGTTGACCGAGGACGGCTGGCAGCTCTTCCTTGCGTACGAAGAGCAGGTGCCTGCTCGATGGCCAAACGCACAGTTCTCCGACGAGACGGTGTTCAACCGATCCTACTGGGCGGAAGGCACCTTGACCGGTTCGAACAACGCCTACACGATTGGCTGGCTCACCGATGCTGGACCAGAAGCGGGCGTTCACACCGGATTGAACGAGACGGTCAACGCGACCGGTCTCGACCCCGTGGGCGCGATTGCGGTCATGAACCTGGGTTCCTTCCGCAGCAACAGCCGCATCATCACCGATTGGAATCCAAACAACGGCACCTTCGCCTACGACGGCGACGGTGTTGGGTGGAAGACCAAGCACCACGCCTCCTTTTTGGAAGGCAAGCGCGAACTCCTCGACCCGGACGGCGAATGGTGGTTTAACACCACGAACAACCGCCTGCACTACAAGACGCCATCCGGTCAAGACGCTAACGATTTGGATCTTCGAGTCAAGGTGCAACCGTTCGCCATCAGCGTTGATGGCTCGGATGGTGTAACGATCCAAGGCATCGATTTCTTTGGCACAACGGTGAATTTCAACAACTGCGACGGCTGTTCCTTCACGAACGCCACCCTCGAATATCCGAGCACTTCGAAGCGTGGCCTGGGCATCGCGGGCGAATCCGAAGACGACCGCTGGATGACCCGTTTCTATCGTTCAAAGAATTCCTTTGTTGACAACATCTCCATCACCAACACCGACGGTGGTGCCATTGAATTCCAAGGTTCGCCGGGTCAATCGCACAACAACACGGTGAACAACTCCTACTTCCATGCCATCGATTGGTCCGCGGCCGATCAGAAGGGCCTGATGGTCACGATTTACGAAGGTGGACGTGACATGTATTTCACCAACAACACCGTTCACCTGACGGGCGCTTCGTCGGTGCTGTCCATCGGTGATGCACCCAAGGTCTTCTACAACGAAGTGTGGGACGTTGGCCATCTGCAAACCGACGGTGCCGTTGTGCAGGTCATGCAGGCTGAAGCGCCAGGTGCGGAAATCGCCTACAACTGGATTCACGATGTCATCAAGTACGGTGCTCGCTTTGATGCACCGATCGGAGAAGCAGGAGAAGGCCGTAACGGTACCATGCATCACAACGTGATCTGGAACGCCGCTGGTGGATTGATGGTCAAGGGCGACTATCACGACATCCACAACAACACCGTGTTCAATTCAACCGGCAAGAACGACATCATCTTCCTGACCGATGGCGGCATCAACAACAAGAATTCAACGCTTCACTACAACGCGGTTGACGCCATGGCTGACCATCGCTCGGATGACATCTTCGCAAACCCCATTCCCTATGGTACGGATTGGATGAATTGGAACGGTTACATTCAGGGCAAACAAGATGCTGTGACCACCCTCCATGATGAAATCAGCAACAATGTTAGATATGGCAACACATGCATCATCAACAGCACAAAATCGCTGCTTTGTTGGGGCTACAACGCTAACGGTCGTCTCGGCCTTGGCAACACTACGGACCAATCTTCTCCCGTTGCGGTCACCTTCCCCAACGGTGGAACAGTGGAAAAGTTAGCTGAATCAGGTGGTTTCGTCAGTCACAATTGTGCCATTATGACCAATGGATCGCTCTACTGCTGGGGTTTGAATTCAAACGGTGAAGTGGGAATTGGCTCGACAACACAACAGACCACACCGCAACTCGTGAATCTTGGGTCTGGCGTGAAAGCCGTCGATGTGAGTGTGGGTCAGGATTTCACATGTGCCGTGACCGATGCAGGCGCACTCATGTGTTGGGGGTACAATGTGTACGGTAAGCTTGGAATCGGGAGCACAACTTCGACAACATATTCGACACCACAAAATGCAAGCCTGCCGACAAATCGCAAAGCTGTTGATGTAACATTAGGCCGTCACTTTGGTTATGCTTTGCTCGATAACGGCGATGTTGTTTCTTGGGGCAATAACCACGTGGGTTATCTTGGAACAGGCGACACAGCAGTGAAGTACAGTCCAACCGTCATTTCATTGGATTCACAACGTCAAGTTGTTTCGATGAGTGGTGGCAAACACCACGGGTGCATCGGCTACGACAACGGTTCGGTGGTTTGCGCAGGAAGAGACAACGAAGGTCAGCAAGGAACGAATTCGCCAAGCGATGTAAATGATCTCACCTTCAGTTATACGAACGCCTTGGCGAATCTCTCGATCATCGCTTTGGCAGGACAATACACCAGTTGTGCCTTGCTGGCCAACGGTACAGCGCAGTGTTGGGGCAAGGGCAATTATGGACAAATGGGCGATGGAACCACAGGCAACAATCACTATCCGGATGACCTCGTCAATACACCATCCGGACGCTTCATCGTCGACATGTCGATGTCTGGAAGCCACGCATGCATCGTTCTTGATGATGGGTCTGTCGCATGCTGGGGGAACAACAACAAAGGCCAACTCGGGCTTGGAAACACCACCCAACAAAACCAACCGGTTCTCTTGACAGGTCTTGACGATTTATCGACGACAAGCGTCCATGAGATGCTGGTTGACCCTGCCAACAACGACTTCCGTCCGAAGTGGGGCTCACACCTTCACGTCCTCAATGCGGGTGCGTATGCTGCTGACGATGCCGATCCGTGGACGGCTGGCGTGTCGTGGACCTACAGCCCCATGAGCAACCCGATTGCGGGATGCATGGACGCCATCGCGATGAATTATGACAGCGACGCCGTCTTCTCGGACGGGTCGTGCATCTACACCACGCTGACCTCTTCGGCATCGTCCCTCTCGTTGTTCATGGGCAGGCCCATGTCGCATGCGCTTGATTACTCAACGGTCTTCCTTGCTGACGGGAAGCAGACGGCGGCGTCCTCAGGCGCGGTGGGTGTGGGGACACACATCGCGCTGGACTCCAACGGCGACGTCCACATCTGTTCCAAGCTTCCTGCTCCAGACCATGACCTGTATTACACCACCAATGCTTCAGGGAGTTGGGATTCAGCGGTCATTGACTCAAGCGGAAACCTCGGTGGTGACTGTTTCATCCTCCTTGACAGCGACGACGACATCCACATCACCTACCGTGACGATTCCAACACGAACCTCAAGTACGCCACGAAAGCGCTCTCAAGCAACATTGCCGCCAGCAATTGGAACGTTTCGACCATGGACAACAACGGTGACGTTGGAAACTTTGGTTCGATGGCCGTTGATGCGAACGACACCTTGCACGTCGCCTATTACTCCACGTACGGGTCTTCCTTGAAGTACGCAACCTTGGAAGACGGAAATACGACCTGGTCGAGGGAAATTGTCGAATCAGCCAACAACGTTGGAAAATACACTAGTATTGCTTTGGATTCAAATGGAAAACCCCACATCACCTACCGAGATGTCACCAACACGCACCTGAGGTATGCGCACAAGATGGGCTCGTCGTGGGAAACCACCACCATTGATTCCACCTCCCTTTCAGGCTCGGGGACTTCATTGGCCATCGATTCAAGCGACCATCTTCACGTGGCCTACAAAACCAACAGCACAGAGATTGCGTACATGACCAACCGTTCAGGCTCATGGGTCAAGACCACGCTTGACGCAAACAGCACGGGCAACTGGGGCGTGAATTACATCGACATCATGCTCGATGAAGGCGACGATCCTCACGTGGTCTATTCGGACATGGTCGATCACGACATCTTCTACATGTCCAACACGCGTGGGGTCTGGGAACGAACCCTGGTCGCTGGCGATTCCATCAGCAAGACCTCATCGGCCATCATGGATTCGAACGGTGGCATCCACGTGGCGTATTACATCGACGGATTGTTCGACGATCTGGGCTATGCGACGGTTCGCAGCTTCGCCCACGTTCCCACTTTTGAGATCGAACCTGACCTGCCAAACGGCCTCACCTTTGATGCTGACACGGGGACGATTTCTGGCACGCCTTCGGAATTGTTGGATTCGACTGACTTCACGGTGTGGGCCAACACCACACGGACCTCGGCCAAGACCACCCTCACGCTGGACGTGGATTGGGCGTTGAACCTGGAATTGATTCCAAATGCGGAGGGCAGAACACTGACCATCAATCAAGGCATGTTTGTCATTGGGTTCACCCGCCCAATGCCCTCCTTTGGGGCTTCGGACATCGCGACCAGTGCGTCAGGTGCAAACGATGTTCATGCCGCGGACATTGATGGTGACGGTGACCTTGATCTTGTTTCAGCATCCTACAGTGATGACACCATTGCATGGTACGAAAACGACGGCAACTCAGATCCAACGTGGGCCGCCTATGACATTGCCACCAATGCAAGTGGAGCACGTACAATCTACGTTGCGGACATGGACGGCGATGGGGACCTCGACATTGTTTCCGCATCGAAAGGCGACGACAAAATTGCGTGGTACGAAAACAACGGAGATGGCACCTCATGGACGACCGAGATCATTGCCACCAGCGCACAGGATGCAATCGGGGTGCATGTTGCGGACATGGACGGTGATGGTGACCTTGACATTGTTTCCGCATCGGAAGGCGATGACACCATTGCATGGTACGAGAATGACGGAGAAGATGACCCTTCATGGACGGCTTCGGACATCGTCACCAATGCGACTGGTGCACACGGCGTGACCGTTGGTGACATCAACGGTGACGGTCATCTTGACCTTGTTTCAGCATCATTTACGGACAACACCATTGCATGGTACGAGAACGATGGCAACGCAGATCCGACGTGGACCGTCTCTGACATTGTCACCGACGCAAACGGGGCACGCAACGTGTTTCTCGGTGACATCGACGGTGACGGCGACCTTGACGTTCTCTCAGCATCGCAGAGCGATAATACCATCGCCTGGTACGAGAACGACGGTACCACAAACCCATCATGGACTGTTCAAGACATCAATACCTCAGCAACAGGCGCTTACGATGTGCATGCTGCGGATGTTGACGGAGACGGTGACATCGACATTGTTTCAGCATCAGAGAACGACAACGCCATCACATGGTACGAAAACAATGGTGGTACGAATCCATCTTTCACACCTGTGACCATTGCCACCAACGCGAGTGGCGCACGTGGCGTATACGTTGCTGATATGGACGGTGACGGCGACCTTGACGTTGTTTCAGCATCGTTCGGCGATGACACCGTTGCGTGGTACGAGACCGATTGGACCACGTCTTCGACCTCTTCTGTGACGGGGGCGACATGCGGTTCGTCGCCGGACCTGCCGGCGGGTCTCTCCATGGCGTTTGGGACGTGCAGCATCACCGGTACGCCGACCACGTTGAGCACCAACACCACCTACACGATTTACGCCAACTACTCTGCGTCGGGCTTGCAGTTGACCACCACGCTCTACTTCAGCGTGAACGACGTGGCTCCGAATTCCCTCGAATACGCTCCTGACAACATGACCCTCGAAAAGGGCACGGCGATGACGCCGAACCTTCCTACGGTCAGCGGGGGGGCCGTCACGTCCTGGGAGATTGACCCGTCCTTGCCCAGCGGTTTGACGTGGGGCACCTCGGACGGGAAGATCAGCGGTACGCCGACCGGCTTGCAGACCACGACCGAGACCTATACGGTCTGGGCCAACAACTCGGGTGGTTCCACCTCGGCTCAGGTGAACATTACGATCAACGATGCCCCGCCCAGCGTGACGTACGGGACCAACGAGATCACGGCGACCAAGAACGTCGCCATCAGCCCGAGCATCGGACCGACCACAAGCGGCGGAGCCATCACGTCGTGGGAAATTTCCCCATCGCCCGGCACTGCGTTCACCTTCAACTCAGCGACCGGAACGATCGGTGGCACGCCGGCCGTTCTTCTGACGCGGACACAGTACACCATCTGGGCCAACAACTCGGGCGGTTCGGCGGTGGCCTACGTCAACGTGACCGTCAACGATGTTGCGCCCAACACCATCGTCTACGCCTCCCACGACCTCGTGTTGGAGAAAGGCACGGCCATGGCCACCACCACCCCTGCCATCAGCGGGGGGAGCGTCACCCTGTGGGAGATCGACCCGGCGGTCCCAAGCGGTCTGTCCTTCAGTTCAACCACCGGGGCCATCAGCGGCACGCCAACCATCCTGCAAACATCGGCGGTCAAATACACCGTTTGGGCGAACAATTCTGGCGGCACGGCCTCCACCGAAGTGAACATCACGATCAACGACCAGGTCGCCTCCATCGCCTATCCCTCAACCGTCGAGGTGTCGAACGACCGCGCGATGACCACGGTCACGCCCACGAACACCGGTGGGGCCGTCACGTCGTGGGAGATCGACCCCTCACTTCCCTCAAGCCTCTCCTTCGGCAGCACCAACGGCAGCATTTGGGGCACGCCCACCGGACTGCTGGCCAACGCCACCTACACGGTCTACGCCAACAACAGCGGCGGCTCGAGCAGCGCCACCTTCACCCTCGGGCTCAACTGGACGCTGACCCCGAGCGCCGAGGGTGCGTACATCACGCGAAATTCGTCCATCGGCAGCGACATCACGTTCCAATACTACAACGCGTCGAGGGCCTCCTTCGTGTACGCCAACACCAAGATGTCTGCTGGAAGATACCACACCTGTGCCATCCTCGACGACGGTGACCTGAAGTGCTGGGGGAAGGATGCCGACGGGCAGGTGGGCGACTCTTCGAGCACGTACAACTCGTGGTCACCATCCACGACGGTCACCCTCTACGGTGACGCTGTTGCGGTGTCTGGTGGAAGGTCTCACACCTGCGCGCTTCTCGATGGTGGAGACGTGAAGTGTTGGGGCGATGATCAGTACGGACAGTTGGGTGATGGTGCGACCCTTGCGGACAGAACGACACCTCCGTATTCGGCCATCAACCTCGGTACGGGCCGCACGGCCGTTGCCATCTCTGCAGGGGGTTACCACACCTGTGCACTGCTTGACAACGGTGACGTGAAATGCTGGGGGCGAGACAACGAGGGTCAGCTTGGTGACGGTGGATCCATCACCTCAACGGACTATACGGCGGCGCCTTCCTCCACGGCCATCAACCTCGGCACAGGACGTACGGCCGTTGCCATTTCTGCTGGAGAGTATCACACCTGCGCCATCCTCGACAACGGCGACCTGAAGTGCTGGGGGCATGACAACACGGGACAGTTGGGTGATGGCGGAACGAACACCGCCACCAGCGCACCTTCTTCCACGGCCGTCAACCTTGGTGCAGGTCGAACGGCTGTTGCTGTGAAGGCTGGAACGTCCCATACTTGCGTGATCCTTGACAACGGCGATATGAAGTGCTGGGGAAGGGACAATAACGGACAGTTGGGCAATGGTGGAAGCAACCTCGATTTGCACGTACCTCCATCCACGGCCATCAACCTCGGCACAGGCCGCACGGCCGTTGCTCTCACGGCCAGTTACCGGCACACCTGTGCACTGCTCGACAACGGTGACGTGAAATGCTGGGGCAGTGATAGTCAGGGACAGTTGGGTGACGGTGGAACCATCACCAGCACTGACTACACCACAGCCCCCTCGTCCACGGCCATCAACCTCGGGTCTGGCCGGACCGCGGTTTCGCTGTCTTCTGGAACCTATCACACGTGTGCCGTTCTTGACAACGCCGACATGAAGTGCTGGGGGTACGATTACTACGGGCAGCTGGGCGATGGTCATCCTGCTACCTCCTCCTCTGGACAGTCTTCGCCGGTTTTGGTTTCCGGCAGCCACACGTGGGATTCCAGCACCGGTGTGAACACCGGAATGGTCAGCGTCAGCGGCGCGACGTGCGCCATCTCTCCTTCCTTGCCCACGGGCATGAGCCTGACCAGCGGCACGTGCGCCATCACCGGCACACCGACCGTGACGGCCGTGAACGCCACCTACACGGTCTGGGCCAACTTCTCGGGCACGTCCTACAGCGGCCAGATTTACCTTGAAGTCGGCCTCAACGCTCCCATTCCCTCCTATGCACCTGCGTCCTACACCTACACGAAGGGCACCACCGTCTCCACCGTGCTGGCGAGCAACACCGGCGGTGAAGTGACCACCTGGGGCATCAACGCGACCTTGCCGTCTGGCCTGTCCTTTGGGACGAGCAACGGCAGCATCTGGGGCACGCCGGACACGGTCACGCCAACCACGACCTACACCGTCTACGCGAACAACTCCGCGGGATCCTCTTCGACGACGATCACGTTCACGGTGAACGACCCAGCGCCGGATTTCAGTTACACCAGCGACGGAAGCACACACTTCCTCAACCTCTACCTCAATCAAACGATCAAGCCTGTCACGCCGATCACCTTCTTTGGTGGCGGTTTGCCGACGTCGTGCAGCGCCTCTCCTTCGCTCCCGTCGGGCCTGATCCTCAGCCCGAGCTGTGTCATTTCAGGCACGCCAAACGCCACGGCGAGTGGGGCATTTTACACCATCACGGGAACGAACACCGGCGGAAGCGATTCGGACTCAATTTACATTCAGGTTCTCGCTTCTGGCGGATCGTTGACCATTACGCCGACCAGCCGAGAAGGAGAGGTCAACAGCACGCTCACAGACATCACCATGTCGTACGGACACGCCATCAGCAATTACGGGTGGACCTCCGGCGTGTCCAACGCCTCCAGTTTTGTGAACAACTCCGCGACCGTGGCGGGCTCGGACATCGTCACCTGGGACAACGGTGATGTGGCCATCGCGTGGACGCGTCCAATTTACGGCGCCAGCTCAATGACCAGCACTGTGCTCGCTCTCTCCGTGTATTCGGGCGGCTCATGGAGCACGCAAGACATCGATACGGCCTCATGGACGGGCTACAAGCCGTCCATGGAGATCGACAAGGACGGTGCTCTGCACATCGCCTACATCGACGGTGACAACAACCGCCTCCGCTACGCCACCAACGCCACCTCAACCGGGGCGTGGAGCCTTTCCACGCTGGATGAGTCTTCGGTCAACCCGGACAACGACAAGGTGCGCACAGGTTTGGTGCTCGACACCAAGGGTCACGTCCACATCATCCATCCCGTGCAGGGAAGCGGCGTGTGGCTGCTCAACCACACCACCAACGTCTCGGGCAGTTTCGTGAGCACGACCATCACCAACACCTCAGCGGACGATGGGAAATACGCCTCGCTGGCGATCGCCGGTGACGATTCCCTCCACATCTCCGTATACCGCGACAGCGGCGGCAGCGACTTGCGGTACTACACGGATGAAACCGGGGTGTGGACCAACGAAACGGTTCACACCGGCAGCAATTACGGAAAGGATTCCGTCATCGCCCTCAATTCAAAGGACGACGTGGTCATCGTGTACCGTCACGACGACAGCAAAGACGACATCTACATGTCTGTGGGCAACCGAGGGAGTTGGACCTCGTCGCTCGTCGCTCAGAACCGCTACGCGATGTGGTTGAGCATGGCCATTGATTCCAACGATGACGTCCACATCAGCAGCCGCAACACCGGAACCGGTGCCTCCTATTGCTGCATCAAAGACATGGAATACTTCACCAACGCCAGTGGAAGTTGGGTCATGACAAGGATCGACCAAATCGGTGGCCTCCACGCCGCCATGGTCATCGATGCCAACGACGATGTGCACATCGCCCACTCAGACATCGAAGGGTCAAACGATCTCAAGTACGCCACCGTGCAGGGCAGCGGCAAAGGCCTGACGCCACGGCCTGTCTTCACCGTCACCCCAGACTTGCCCGACGGTCTTGTGCTCAACTGGAAGAACGGAACCGTTTCAGGCACCCCGACCAACGTGCACGCCAACACCACGCATACGGTGACGGTGACCGCACTTGGAGCGACGACCCAAGGGACGTTCACGCTGCACATCACAGGCGCTCCGGGCGACATCGCCTATGCCGACATCTCGGGGACGGCTGGCTTCGCGATCACACCGGCCACGCCGACCGTTTCCACCAACGGCACGACGGGCAGCATCACGACATGGGCCATCAACGCGACACCGCCAAGTGGGCTGACCTTTGAGGCCAGCAACGGCACCATTTGGGGGACACCGACGCAAGTGGTGTCTGGCGCAGTCTTCACGGTGTGGGCCAACAATTCGGTGGGCTCGTCATCGACCACGGTCAACATCACCGTCGGCGACGTGTTGGTTTCGAGCATCGTCTATGCCCCGGAGAATTTCTCCTTGACGTACTACCATACCCTCTCGACCACCACGCCGTCCACGACCGGAGGCATGGCCAGCTCGTGGGGCATCCACCCAAGTTTGCCCTCGGGTCTGTCGTTCAACACGGCCACGGGTGCCATTTCTGGAACACCCGAACTCCTTCAGACGACGGCCGTCACCTACACGGTGTGGGCCAACAACAGCGCAGGTTCGTATTCCGACCAGATCAACATCACCGTCAACGACCATGCACCGGTCCCAATCAATGCGTTCAGCGACAACATCACGCTCGATTACGGTCAAGCCATCACACCAATCGGCGGATTTGAAGTCAGACCTGACCTAATCGCGGCCGGTCTTGACCACACCTGCGCCATCAAATCTGACGGCTCCGTGCGTTGTTGGGGCGATGGCACCTATGGAAAGTTGGGCCATGGAGGATCCGGCGACAGGAACACACCGACGGCCACAGCCTCATTGGGTGTTGGGCGTACGGCCATCGACATCACAGCAGGAGGCGAGTTCACATGTGCCGTCCTCGATGACGGTTCGGTCGTCTGTTGGGGACGAAACGACTACGGGCAATTGGGCGATGGCACGCTCACAAACCGCAACACGCCAACACAGACCATCTCGCTTGGCCGACCGGCCGTCGCCATCGAAGCAGGGAGTCATCACTCCGCATGTGCACTGCTCGACAATGGGTCTGTTTCCTGCTGGGGACGAAACCACAAGGGACAGTTGGGCAGGGGTTACACGAACTCAACGGCTGATCTCTCCCAACGGACACCGGCGTTGACCCTTCCAATGCCAGGTGGACAGCCGGTGGTGGCCCTCGACATCGGCCACTACATGGTGTGTGCCGTCCTTGGCAACGGCAGCATCGCATGCTGGGGTCAATACGGAGGAGGAAACACACCCTCGCTCAAGACCTTCTTCAATGCCTCAAATCCCGCCATCGACGTTTCCACGGGCCGTTATGCCGGTTGTGGGCTGTTGGGCAACGGGAGCGTGACCTGTTGGGGTACAGGATGGCTTGGAACCGGAGGTGAAAGTCAGTCGGCCGACCCTGGCGACATCTGGCCGAATTTGGGTTCGGGCCGAACAGCGGTTGAGCTTGAAATCGGACGAAAGCACCGATGTGTGCTGCTCGATGATGACTCTGTGAAGTGTTGGGGAGACGATTACTACGGACAATTGGGCAACGGCGCTGGACAGGGCAACAAGAACGCGCCGTTCAGCACCACGTTCGCCTCGAACTTAGGCCTTCAACGCATGAGCGCTGGACACTGGCACACCTGTATTGCGAGCAAAACCAACGAGGTGTATTGTTGGGGTGACGGTGTTGAAGGGAAGTTGGGCGATGGTTCGACGAGCATCAACCAAAATCCTGGGAAAACCAACCACTTCTCAGGCACAAACCCCGTGAAGGCACACGGAGACATCACCTCGTGGGCCATCCACCCGTCCCTCCCGACGGGCCTTTCCTTTGGCTCGTCCAACGGGACCATCTGGGGCACACCGACCGCGTCCATCCCTCAAACCAACTTCACGATCTACGCCAACAACTCGGGCGGGTCCTCCTCCTTGGTGCTCAACTTGGGTGTCGAGCCAGATTCACCCGGTCCGTTCGAGTACATCCCTGAGAACAACACCCTGACCAACAATTCGCTGGTCCACATCGCACCGTCCTTCGTGAACATCACCACGGGCAGCGGCACCACATGGCAGGTGGGAAGTTCGGACACCGGCCCTGGTTCAAACTTCGCCTTCAACATCAACGGGGTTGTGTATTTCGATGCTGGAAGCAATGAGAAATTGTGGGCATACAGTCCTGGCAACAACTCCACGTGGAGGATTAGCAATACCGTGACGTGGGTGGGTGAGCACATGGCGCACGCCGTGGACGATACCATCTACTTCTCTGGTCACACATTAGGAACAGGAAGAGAATTCTACGCATACAACACAACCAATCAAACGCTGTGGCTTGTTTCCGACATCCGTTCAGGCACACAGAACAGCAATCCTGGTCAAGGGGATACTGCACAGGACGGCCATGTTCTGTTCTTCAAAGCAAACGACGGCAATGGGGTCAGATGGTACACCTACAACCACAGCAATGGAACGTTGACGAAACTGAGCAAGTGGTTCGCAGGTAGCGGGGGCGGCTCAACGCTGACTGAGGCCATTGGCGACACGCTCTACTTCTCAGCAAGAGAATCCAATACCGACCATATCGAGGTGTGGGCGTATTCTGCCTTGAACGCCACCGCTTGGATCACCGAGGACATTTACTCGGGAAGCCAAGACTTCGGAACAGAAGCAGGGTACTACCTCGACACCGTGGTCAATGATATCTTGCTGTTTGATGCATGGAGCGGCGCCAGCAACGACCCGCGAAGCATCTGGGCATACAACCCTGCCAATGCAACGGCCTGGGAACTGCAATCCGCTGATTCG
>CAXRAL010000047.1:0-3092 GCA_964228815.1 Candidatus Poseidoniaceae archaeon | reverse complement strand
GCCCGGGCTGGAGTTTGGGAGCACGGCTGGCAACACCCCGACCATCACCCACGTGGACGTCAACAACGGACAGGCACATGTCTTTTGGACGTTTGAGCCCGAGCCGGAGAATTTGGGCTACAAGATTTTCAAGTGCACGCCCAACGGCAGCGCAGAGGTCGCGACGATCTTCGACAACATGGTGTTCGACCACGTCATTCCAGCCTCAGACGCAGGGGAAGACATCGAGCGCTATGAGGTGGCGGCCATGCGATGCTACAACCCAGACGGCTCCCCGTCGTGGGATGCGCCAAGTGAATGCGTGAGCACCATCCTCACAAACGTCAGCCAGCGCGAGTGCTCGTTCTTGGCGGACTTGGTTTGGAACGAACCGACGGGCCTCGACGGAGGGGTGGCGGCCTACACGGTGCAACAATGGGACGACGAGGTCGGCTCTTGGAACAACCTGGAAACCCTCGACGGGTCGACGACATCCATGGTGATTGAGGGCGACTCCACCTCGACGGACGTGGCGGTGTTTCGGGTGTTGGCCATCGGTGCCAATGGCTTCGAGTCGATTTCGAGCGTCGACTCGTTGACCTTCGAATACCCCGATGCGCCTGACGATCCCGTCATGCGTCGTGTGTCCGTGCTTGACGACGATCGCGTGGAACTGCTGCTGATCACCGACGCCAATGCCGAGGAAACCAGCATCTACCAGTTCCAGCGTTGGGACCCCATCGACAGCGTTTGGGTCAACCTGCCCATGTCTCATTCGGCCAACGGCGCATTCAACGAAGTGAGCGACGTGGACATCAATTTGAGCACCGACCGGCAGACCTACACCTACCGTGCCGTGGTGTTCAACGAATGCGGGGAAGTCATCACCCAATCGCAAGAGGCGACCACCATGTTGTTGCAAGGGTTCTCCAATCCCGAGGAAACCGTGTTCGAGAACAACTTGGTTTGGACGGCTTACGAAGGGTTCGCCGGTGGCATCGATCGCTATGAGGTGATCCGCAAAACAACGCTTGACCCTGAAGATTTGGGCTCCCCGTTGACCAGCACCAATGTGGTCCAAAAAAACCACACGGACGACGTCTCAGACCTCCTCGACACGCCGGGGCTGTTTTGTTACCGCATCCTGGCGATTGAAAACAACACCGGCTCGGGGCTTGAAGGCGCCGCCTCGAACTGGGTGTGCCTGACGGAAGAACCTTTGGTCTGGATCCCCACGGCCTTCAGTCCCAACGGCGACGAACTCAACGATTGGTTCCCCTGGCCGTCAGGCGATGCGCAGGTGGGCTTTTTGGGCCCGCCACAAGGCGACAACTCCAATTTCGAGTTGAACGTGTACTCCCGGTGGGGAGAAAACATCTTCTCCAGCACCTCTGTGGACGAGACCTGGGACGGACGCATCAATGGCAAGCTCGTGCCTGCAGGGGTTTATGCGGTGCACGTCCGGTATTTGGATGGTGCTGGCGGCTGGCATCAGCAGCGCGTCGCACTCACGGTGCTGCCCGGGGAGTGACCTGCGACCAGGCGTCCTTCAATCTCCATGCGAGCGGGTAGATTCAGCGGCATTTCTGCCTTAAATTTGCGCGAATCGCCGACCGAAACCAGGTCCTTCTAGACGACTCCATTGTCCTTCAGAAAGACCCTCGTGAGGCCAGCGAGAACAAGCGATTCAACCACGACCCATGGCCTCAACAGACCACAAATTTTTGGGAGAAGGACTCACGTACGACGACGTACTCCTCGTGCCCAACTACTCTGAAGTCCTTCCCCGCGACGTTCAACTCCACGCGCCGTTTTCCCGCAACATCCAGCTGAAAAGCCCGATTGTGAGCGCGGCGATGGACACGGTGACTGAAAGCCAAATGGCGATTGCCATGGCCCGCAACGGCGGCATCGGGGTCGTGCACAAAAACATGAGCATTGCAGCTCAGGCCAATGAAGTCCGGAAGGTCAAGCGCTCGGAGAGCGGGATGATCCAAGATCCGGTCACGTTGAGCAAAGACGCCACAGCCGGCGACGCGCTCGCCATCATGCGAGAGCACAAAATCGGGGGCATTCCCGTCACCGACGCGTCAGGCAAATTGGTGGGCATCGTGACGAACCGCGACTTGAGGTTTGAAAAGCAAGCGAACCGTCCCATCACAGAATTGATGACGAGCGAAAATCTCATCGTCACTGAAGATGGAAGCGACCTTTCCAAGGCCGAGCAAATCCTGCGCGAGCACCGCATCGAAAAGTTGCCGGTCGTCGACTCCGAAGGGCAGCTCGTGGGCCTCATCACCTACCGTGACATCATCAAGCTCAGCGAATTCCCGAATTCGTGCAAAGACCAGTACGGCCGCCTCCGCGTGGCCGCAGCTGTGGGCGTCACCGCCGACACCCATGAGCGGGTCAGAGCCCTCGTCGAGGCCGGCGTGGACGCCGTCATTGTCGACACGGCGCACGGCCACAGTCGGGGCGTCATCGACACCGTTCGCGACGTCAAACAGGCCTTCGGAAGCATCGACATCGTGGCGGGCAACGTCGCCACGGCGGAGGCGGCCCTCGCCTTGGTGGAAGCCGGTGCTGACGCCGTGAAGGTTGGGATCGGTCCTGGATCGATTTGCACGACCCGCGTCATCGCCGGCGTGGGCGTGCCGCAACTGCGCGCCGTGATGGAAGTCAGCTCCGCGCTCGAGGGCACCGGCGTTCCCGTCATCGCCGACGGAGGCATTCGCTACACCGGCGACATCGTCAAAGCCCTTGCAGGGGGCGGCCACACCGTCATGATTGGGTCGATGCTCGCTGGAACCGAAGAGAGCCCAGGCGAGACCATCATTTACGAAGGCCGTCGATTCAAAGCTTACCGCGGCATGGGTTCGGTGGAGGCCATGCAAAAAGGGTCGAAAGACCGCTACTTCCAAGACGCCGAAGACGACTTGAAAAAGTTGGTGCCGGAAGGCATCAGCGGTCGTGTGCCGTTCAAAGGAAGCGTCCAAGAAGTCATGCATCAGGTGATGGGTGGCCTGCGGGCCGGCATGGGGTACTGCGGTTCTGCCGATTTGGCCGAATTGCGTGAGAATGGACGCTTTGTTCGCATCACCTCTGCCGGGGTG